>DASSQM010000336.1:0-2210 GCA_035702465.1 Anaeromyxobacter sp.
GTCGTCGTCGCGGTGAAGCGCGGCGAGAAGATCATCGGGTTCGGCGACCGCATCGAGAACCGGCACCTCGCCGTGTTCGACGGCATGCGCGCGCAGCGGCGCGGCGAGGAGCTCGTGCGAACGCGCGCCGGCGCCGGCGCCCTCGTCGCGCTCGTGGTGATCCTGCTCTGGCGCTTCGCGCGCAGGAACTTCAAGCGGTTCCGCCCGGCGCGGCGCGACGCGGCGCTGCTCGCGTCGCTCTACCTCGGCACCGTCGCGCTCGGCTCGGTCGGCTTCGCCGCCGCCGACGTCCTGCAGGAGAGGTTCCCCGCGTTCGCGCCGCCCGCGCTCCAGTACCTCATCCCGTTCGCGGCGGGCGCCATGATCGTGCGCCAGGTGCTGTCCGCGGAGACGGCGCTCCTCTTCGCGCTCGCCGCAGGCCTCGGCGCGGGGCTCCTCGCCGGCCAGTCGATCGCGTTCGCCGTCCACGCGACGCTCACCTCGCTCGCCGCCGCGGGGCTCGTCGCCCAGAGCCGCGATCGCGCCGGGCTGTTCCGGGCCGGCGCCGTCGTCGGCGTCGTCGGGTCGGCGCTCGCGGTCGCCCTCGGCCTCTACGCCGGCCGCGGCGCGACGGACATCGCCGTCTCCGTGGCGACCGCGCTCGCGGGCGGCGGCCTCGTCGTGCCGGTCGTGGTGGTGGGGGTCCTGCCCATCGTCGAGGGCGTGTTCGGCTACGTCACGGACGTGAAGCTGCTCGAGCTCGCGAACCTCAACCACCCGGCGCTGAAGGAGCTGATCGTGCAGGCGCCGGGCACGTACCATCACTCGATCCTGATGGGCTCGCTCGTCGAGGCCGCGGCGCAGGAGATCGGCGCGAACCCGCTCCTGGCGCGGGTGTGCGCGTACTACCACGACCTCGGGAAGATCCGGAACCCGCTCTACTTCGCCGAGAACCAGCGCGCCGAGAACCGCCACGACGCGCTCGCCGCGTCCATGAGCGCGCTCATCGTGAAGCGGCACGTCACCGACGGGCTCGAGCTCGCGCGGCAGTGGAAGCTGCCCCGGGTCGTCGCGGACGTCATCGCCCAGCACCACGGCACGCGGCTCGTCGCCTACTTCTGGGCGAGGGCCCAGCGCGCCGCGGAGGACGCCGCG
This sequence comes from Anaeromyxobacter sp., assembly GCA_035702465.1. Taxonomy (GTDB): domain Bacteria; phylum Myxococcota; class Myxococcia; order Myxococcales; family Anaeromyxobacteraceae; genus Anaeromyxobacter. The sequence goes on from DASSQM010000336.1 coordinate 1,135, forward strand.
CGGGATCCCAAGGCGGACAAGACCCGCTCGGCCGCGCTCGAGGAGTCGCTCTTCCGCTACCCGGGGCCGAAGCCGCAGACGCGCGAGGCGGCGCTCGTCATGATCGCCGACGCGTGCGAGGCGTCGTCGCGGTCGATCGAGGATCCGGGCGGCGATGCGCTGGAGGCGCTCGTCGCGAAGCGCATCACGGAGATCTTCGGAGACGGTCAGCTCGACGAGTGCGAGCTGACGCTGCGCGACCTGAACGCCATCTCGGCCGCCATGGCGCGCGCCCTGGAGGCGATCTACCACACGCGCCCCGAGTACCCGGGAAAGGCGCCGCGGCTCGAGGAGCCGCCGCGCGCACCCATCCACCTCGTCGCGAAGCCGTGACCGTTCGCCTCTCCTCCGAGCATCCGGGGGGGCGTGCGCTGGCGATCCGGCTGCGCGCGAAGGCGGCGCTCTTCCTGCGGGCGCTGGGGAGGGGCGGCGACGAGCTCTCGGTGCTCCTCGTCGGCGACCGCCGCATCCGCGCGCTCAACCGGCGGTGGCGCGGAAAGGACCGCGCGACCGACGTCCTATCCTTTCCGCTATCGGATCCCGCCGGGATTGGGCCTGTTTTGGGCGACGTGGTAATGTCCGTCGAGACGGCGGCGCGCCGGGCCCGCGCGGACGGCCGGCCGATCGCGAGGGAGCTGGAGCGCTATCTCGCGCACGGCCTCCTCCACCTGCTCGGGTACGACCACGAGCGGCCGGAGGACGCGAGGCGGATGGCGGCGAAGGAGGCGGCGCTCGCGCGCGACGAGGGGCTCGTCGGCGCGGCGCTGCGGGAGCGACGGCGCGACGAGCGCCCGAGGACGACGAGCACGGAGAGATGGACCCGTTCGCGGACATCGACCTCGACTCGGAGTCGGTCTGGCTCGACGGCGCGTGGTACACGCGCCAGGACCTCGCGCGCCGCATCAAGGAGATGATCGAGACGGGCGACTTCCGGGTCTCCAGGCCGAGCCAGGCGCTGGAGCGGCTCGAGGCCGCGCTCGCGCAGGCGCGCGTGGTGACGGTTCGCATGCCGTCGGATCTCGCGGACGCGGTCTCCG
>DASSQM010000337.1:0-5020 GCA_035702465.1 Anaeromyxobacter sp.
CGCGGCAGGCGGGTGGCGAGATCGGCGAGGCCCTCGACGTGCGCGCACCAGGCGCGGCCCCAGAACGTGGTGGCGATGTCGCGCCCCTCGATCGCGACGGGCGCGACGTCGACGCCGCGGCGCTCGAGGTCGCGCACCGCGGCCGCGATCCGCTTCCGCCGCTCGGCGGCGGACACGTACGCGGGGAAGTCGCCGTACTCGAACGCCACGTTCGTTCACCCCGTCAGCGACGCCGCCCGGAGGTCCAGCGAGACCACCCGGAGGAGCTCCCGGTCGTCGAGCTCCGTCAGGTCGAGGCCGCCGGAGCCGTCGAGGAGCTCCCTCGCGAGGCCACGCTTCTCCGCGAGCATCGCGTCGATCCGCTCCTCGATCGTGCCGCGGCAGACGAGGGCGTGCACGAGGACCGCCTTCCGCTGCCCGATGCGGTGGGCGCGGTCCGTCGCCTGCGCCTCCACGGCCGGGTTCCACCAGCGGTCGAAGTGGATCACGTGCGACGCCGCGGTGAGGTTGAGGCCCGTGCCGCCGGCCTTGAGCGAGAGGACCATGAACGGCACCGCGTCGTCCTCCTGGAAGCGGCGGACGAGGCCGGCCCGGTCCTTGACGCGCGTCGTCCCGTGGAGGACCAGCCCCGGGCGCCCGAAGGCCTGGGCGAGCCAGCGGGCGAGGGGGCCCGTCAGCTCGCGGAACTGCGTGAACACGAGGGCCTTCTCCTGGCGCGAGGCGACCACCTCGGCGATCTCGGCGAGGCGCGCCCACTTCCCGCTCGCCTGCGGCGCGTAGGCGCCGTCGCCCGTCCACTGCGAGGGATGGTTGCAGATCTGCTTCAATCGCAGGAGGTACGCGAGGACGAGCCCACGCCGCCGCATCCGTTCCTCCGGCGCGGCGACCTCGGCGAGCTCGCGCCGGAGCGCCTCGACGGACTCGGCGTAGAGCGCCACCTGCGCACGGGTGAGCGCGCACCAGGCCTTGACCTCGGTCCTGGGCGGGAGGTCGGCGGCCACCGCAGGGTCGGTCTTGAGCCGCCGCAGGAGGTAGGGCCGGATGAGCGCGCGCAGCGCCGCGTACGGCGGAGGGCGGGCGTGGCCGTCGACCGCGGGGGGAGCGTCGGGCACGGCGGTGGCGGCCTTCGCCTTTCGCATGAACGCGCCGAACGCCTTCGCGGACCCGAGGAGGCCGGGGTTCAGGTAGTCGAAGATGGACCAGAGATCGGACGCGCGGTTCTCGACCGGCGTGCCCGTGAGCGCGAGGCGCACGCGCGCATGGATCGCCTTCACGGCGCGTGTCTGCCTCGCGGCAGGGTTCTTCACCGCCTGCGCCTCGTCGAGGACGGCGACGCCGAACGACGTGCGCGCGAGCCAGCCGAAACGGTGGACCCAGCCGTAGGAGGCGACGACGAGGTCCCACTCCTCGAGCTGGTGCGGCCCGAGGGCCGCCAGGTCGTCGCGGGGGAGAGCGGAGGGGTGCGCCACGAGGACCCGGAGCGACGGCGCGAACCGCTCCGCCTCTGCCTTCCAGTTCGCGAGGAGGGATGCGGGCGCGACGAGGAGGTGTGGTCCCCTCGGCGTTCGCCCGCGCTTCAGGAGCAGCAGCAGCGCGAGCACCTGGATGGTCTTGCCGAGCCCCATGTCGTCGGCGAGGCAGCCGCCGAGCCCGAGCCGCGCGAGCGAGAGGAGCCAGCGGACGCCGTCGCGCTGGTAGGGGCGGAGCTCGGTCCGGAGGTCCGCTCCCGGATCCGCCGCCGCCGCGCCCGCGCCGCCGCGCAGCTCCGCGAGCGCGGCCTCGAGCCACGCGCCCGGCTCGACGCCGACCCACTCCGGATCGACGCCCGCCGCCACCTCCGGCGGCTCCGCCCCGTCGAGGCCCGGCGCGCCGGCGAGGAGCCGCATCGCCTCGAGGAACGAGACGCCCTCGGCCGCGCCCTGCCGGGCGACGAGCCAGCGGCGCATCAGCTCGCGGAGCCGCTCGCGATCCACCTCGACCCAGCGGCCCTTGAAGAGGACGAGCGGCGCGTCCGCCTCGAGGAGCGCGCGCAGCTCGGCCTCGGTGAGCTCCTCGTCGCCGAGGGTGAGCCGCGCGTCGAAGTCGAGCACCGCGTCGAGGCCGAGCCCCGCGGGGCGCTCGTCACCGACCGTGATGGTGATGCGCGGCCGAGGAGGGCGCTGCCCGCTCCACCACGCGGGGACGCGCACGATGACGCCGGCGTCCTCCAGCGCGGGGACCTCGTGCAGGAAGCGGTGGGCCTCGACGGGCGTCCACGCCTGCGCGCGGAAGAGCGCGCCGGAGTCGGCGAGGGCCTTCACGAGCGCGCTCTGCTCGGAGGCGCGGTGCACGGGGCGGAGGAGCGCGAGGAGCCGCTCCCGATCCTTCGCGCCCGATGCCGCCCGCACGGCCTCGCCGAGCGGACGATGCAACGGCTTGCCGCTCGGCGCGAGGCCCACGGTGTACGTCGCGAGGAACGCGAACGGCCGCTCGGGTTCGCGCGGGTTCTCGGCGAGGTGGAGGTGGACGCGCCCGACGCCGCCCCAGCCCGGATCACGCGCCGAGAGCCAGGCGTCGACGGTCTGGTCGGTCTCGTCGATCGCCCTGCGCCAGGCGGCCAGGATCTCGTTCCAGAGCGCGAAGAGGACTGCGGCGCCGAGGTACTCGCCCCCCGTCATCGGCGGCGCCGCCGCCGCGAGCTTCTCGAGCTCGCCCGGTGGCGGGGCGGGCTCGGCGCTGGAGCGCCGCGCCTCGAGATCCGGCGTCGCGCAGAGCGCGGTGACGAAGGCGCGGCCCAGATCGCGAAAGAACGCGAGGACCGGCGGAAGCGGAGTCCGCACCTCGGCCGCGCCGAGGTGGAGGAGCCCCTCGCCGGCCCCGCGCTCGAACGCGCGCCGGATGCGGCGCGCGGGGGCGTCCGGGAGCGCGTCCGCCGGCTCGCCCGGCACCAGGGCGAGATGGCCCGTCGGGGCGAGGGCGAGGGTGAAGGGGGTCACGGCGCGTCTCCGTTCGTCCCGTTACCTAGGTGGACGGAGGCTCCGATGACACAGCCCACTCGGAATCCCGCGCCAGGCTTCGAGAAGTACCCCCGCCACCGGATCGCGACCCGGCCCGCGCGCGTGCACGTGCAGGTCCGGTTCAAGGGCGAGACGATCGCCGACACCCGCGACGCGGTTCAGCTCGAGGAGGCGATGGAGGGCAGCACCGTGGCCCCCATCGTCTATTACATCCCGCGCAAGGACGTGAAGATGGATCGCCTCGTCCGCACGAGCCATCAGACGCACTGTCCGTTCAAGGGCGACGCATCGTACTACTCGCTGAAGGGCGGGGCGGAGAACGCGGTCTGGAGCTACGAGCAGCCGTACGACGAGATGGTCGCGATCAAGGGCCTGCTCGCGTTCTATCCGGACAAGGTCGATTCGATCGCCGTCGCGGAAGAGTGAGCCCGCGCTACGGCTCGCCGTACGGGTCGCGCGTCACGCGGTTCGCCGGCGGACGCCGCTCCGCCCACGGCCGCGCCTGCTCGAGCTGCGCCGCGAGGCGGAACAGCGTCGCCTCGTCGCCGAACGCAGCGACGAACTGGACGCCGACGGGGAGGCCCTCCGCGGACCAGTGGAGGGGGACCGACATCGCGGGGTTCCCCGATCCGTTGAACGGCGACGTGAACGCGATCGAGGCGAAGAGCGCCTTCGTGTACGCTTCGCGGTCCGGGTTCGACGAGGAGAGCACGCCGAGGCGCGGGGTCGGATCGCACCTCGTGGGTGTGAGGAGCAGATCGTACCGCGTGAAGAAGCGCGCCACGGCGCGACCGGCGGCGTGGACGACGTTGACGGCGCCGGCGAGCTCGCTCGCGGTGGCGGTCCTGCCGTACTCCGCGGTGGGCCACGTCATCGGCTCGACGTCGTCCGGGGTCAGCGCGCGCCCGAGCGCCTGGGCGCGTTCGTCGAGCGCCGCGCGCGTATGGGCGGAGATGACGACGAGGGCCGCCTTCGCGCGCGCCTTCTCGTCCCACTCCGGCCGCGCCTCCTCGACGACGTGGCCCAGGCCCTCGCAGAGCCGGGCGGCAGCCGCGACGGCTGCCTTGCACTCCTCGTGCACCGGGATCCCGCTCCAGCCGTGCGTCGTGACGGCGACGCGGAGCCGGCCCGGATCGGCGCCGACCTCGGCGAGGAACGGGCGCCGCGGCGGCGGCGCCCAGTAGGGATCGCCCACGTCCGGGCCGGCGGTCGCGTCGAGCAGCGCCGCGCTGTCGCGCACGGTCCTCGTGACGGCGTGACCCACCGACGCGCCGCTCCAGCCCTCGCCGCGGTCGGGACCGAGCGGCGTGCGCGCGCGCGTGGGCTTCAGCCCGAAGAGCCCGCACGCGGAGGCGGGAATCCGGATGGACCCGCCGCCGTCGGTCGCGTGCGCCGCCGGCACCATGCCCCCCGCGACGGCCGCCGCGGCGCCACCGCTCGATCCGCCCGCGCTGAAGGCGACGTTCCACGGGTTGCGCGTCGGGCCAAAGAGGCGCGGCTCGGTGGAGGTGGTGAGCCCGAACTCCGGGGTGTTCGTCTTCCCGAACAGGACGAGACCCGCGCGCCGCATGCGCCGGACGATCTCGCTGTCGTGATCGGCCACGGCGTCGCGGAAGAGCGCGCACCCGTTCGTCGTCGGGATGCCGGCGCAGAACACCACGAGGTCCTTCAGGAGGTACGGGACGCCGGTGAACGGGCCGTCCGGCAGCCCCGCGCGCAGCGCCGCGCGCGCCTCGTCGTACATGCGCGCAACCACCGCGTTGAGCGCGGGATTGCGCTTCTCCACGCGCTCGATGGCGGCCTCGAGCACGTCCTCGGCGCTCACCTGCCGCGCCCGGACCAGCTCGGCGAGGCCGAGCGCGTCGTACCGCTCGTAGTCCTGGAACATGGCTTCCTCCGATCGACGGCGCGCGGTGCTCGGCCTCGTCTTCAGCGTCCTCGCGCGATGGCGCGTGCGGCGATGCGGTCGACGACCCCCGGCGCGATGAGCTTGAGCCACAGCCCCACTCGGGAGCGTGGCGACA
>DASSQM010000338.1:0-2181 GCA_035702465.1 Anaeromyxobacter sp.
CTGGCGCGCGCACTCCACGATGAGCATCGCCACGTCCGCGACGTTGCGCAGCTCGACGAGGTCGGGCGTCACCTTGTACTGCCAGTAATACTCGCGGATCTCGTCGCGCAGGATCTTGATGCGGGTGCGGGCGCGCTCGAGCCGCTTCATGGTGCGGACGATGCCGACGTAGTTCCACATGAGGCGGCGCACCTCGTCCCAGTTGTGCGCGACGACGACCCCCTCCTCGGGCGCGAGCGCGTCCCCGGGGTTCCACTCGGGGAGCGTCGGCCTCGGGCCGCTCGCGTCGGCGAGCTCGTCCGCCGCCCTGAGCGCCGCGCGCCGGCCGAAGACGAGCGCCTCGAGGAGCGAGTTCGAGGCGAGCCGGTTCGCGCCGTGCAACCCGGTGCAGGAGGCCTCGCCGATGGCGTAGAGGCGTGGGACGGTGGTGCGGCCCATGAGATCCGTCACGACGCCGCCGCACTGGTAGTGCGCCGCCGGCACGACCGGGATCGGCTGCACCGCCATGTCGATGCCGAACTCCTTGCACGTCGCGTAGATGTTGGGGAAGTGCTCGAGGAGGAAGCTCTTCGCGAGGTGCGTCATGTCGAGGAACGCGCTGTCGTCGCCGCGCCGCTTCATCTCGGCGTCGATCGAGCGGGCCACGATGTCGCGCGGCGCGAGCTCCTTGCGCGGGTCGTAGCGGATCATGAACGCCTCGCCCGCGGCGTTGCGCAGGATGCCGCCCTCCCCGCGGAGCGCCTCGCTGATGAGGAAGCTCTTCGCGTGCGGGTGGTAGAGGCAGGTCGGGTGGAACTGGAAGAACTCCATGTTCGCGATCGCCGCGCCCGCGCGCCAGGCCATCGCGACGCCGTCGCCGGTCGCGACGTCCGGGTTCGTCGTGTAGAGGTAGACCTTGCCCGCGCCGCCGGTCGCGAGGATGGTCGCGCCCGCCGAGACGGGGGCGATGTCCCCGGTGGCGCGGTCGAGCACGTACGCGCCGAGGACGCGGCTCGGCCCGCCGAGGCCGACCTTGCCGCTCGTCACGAGGTCGACGACGACCTGGTCCTCCACGATCCGCACGCCGCGATCGGCGCACGCCTGGAGGAGGGTGCGCTCGATCTCGCGCCCCGTGGCGTCCTTCGCGTGCGCGATGCGCCGGCGCGAGTGGCCGCCCTCGCGCGTGAGGTGGAGGTTGCCGGGGGCTTCGCGATCGAACTCGGCGCCGAGGGAGAGGAGCCAGCGGATGCGCTCCGGCCCCTCGCGCACCGTGACCTCGACCGCCTCGCGCTTGCAGAGCCCGGCGCCTGCGACGAGCGTGTCCTGCACGTGGAGCTCGAGCTCGTCGTCCTCCGCGAGCACGCCCGCGATGCCGCCCTGCGCGTAGTTCGTCGATCCTTCGGAGCGCTGCCTCTTCGTGAGGACCGCGACGCTGCCGTGGGCGGCTGCCTCCAGGGCGAACGAGAGGCCGGCCGCTCCGCCGCCGACCACGAGGAAGTCGACGTGATCCCCGACGGGGTTCGTGACCATGTCCCTTGTCTATTCGATGTATGGAAGGGTGGGGGAATAAAGTTGTTCGCTCGAGCGTGCTGCTGATACTACTTTCCCCGAGGCATGGCTCCCCGCTCGCTCCCCCGGCTCGCCCTCGTCGGGCTCCTCGTCCTGGCCGGGCGCGCCGCCGCCGCCGACATCTACTCGTACGTCGACGCCGACGGCGTCGTGCACTTCTCGAACGCGCCGAGCGACCCCCGCTATCGCAAGGTGAACCGCGGCGCGGGCGCGGCGGGCCTCTACCGCACGAGCCCCACCGCCCAGGCGCGCGCGCGGCCCGCGGGGGCCCCGCCGGCGGCGGCGCAGAGCACGCCGACGACGGTCGAGCGCTGGCGCCAGCACATCCGCACGGCGGCCGCCAAGTACAAGCTCCCCGAGCCGCTCCTCTTCGCGGTGATGGCGGTCGAGTCGAACTTCGACCACCAGGCGCTCTCGGAGAAGGGCGCCATCGGGCTCATGCAGCTCATGCCGACGACCGCGAAGGACATGTACGTCTCGGACGCGTGGGATCCTGCGCAGAACATCGAGGGCGGGGCGCGCTACCTGCGCGTGCTCGCGAACCAGTACGGCGGCGACATGGTGAGGACGCTCGCCGCGTACAACGCGGGTCCGGACGCGGTGCGCCGCGCCGGCGGCGGCGTGCCGCCCATC
>DASSQM010000339.1:0-5390 GCA_035702465.1 Anaeromyxobacter sp.
TTCCGCGCGCGCAGGGGCAGGACGCGTCTCGCGCCGCGACTTCGTGAAGGTGTGCTCGGCGGCGGCGGCCGCGGTCGGCCTGCCGGCGTGGGCCGGCGAGAAGATGGCCGAGGACGTGGCGAGGGGGAAGAAGCCCTCGGTCGTTTGGCTCCACTTCCAGGAGTGCACCGGGTGCACCGAGTCGCTCCTGCGCACGAGCCACCCGGACGTCGCGAGCCTCCTCCTCGACCTCGTCTCGCTCGACTACCACGAGACCCTGTTCGCGGCGGCCGGCCGTCAGATCGAGGCCGCCCTCGACGCGGCCGTGAAGAGGGGCGGCTACGTGCTCGTGGTCGAGGGCGCGATCCCGGAGAAGGACGGCGGCATCTACTGCCAGGTCGGCGGCAGGAAGGCCGTGGACACGCTCCGTGAAGTCGCCGACAAGGCCGCCGCGGTGATCGCGATCGGCTCCTGCGCGTCGTGGGGCGGCGTGCCGTCCGCCGCGCCGAACCCGACCGGCGCCACCGGCGTGCCGATGATCCTGAAGGGCAAGGCGGTCGTCACGCTCCCCGGCTGCCCGGCGAACCCCTACAACCTCCTCGGCACCGTGCTGCAGTTCGCGACCTTCGGGACGCTGCCGAAGCTCGACGAGCGCGGCCGCCCGGTCTTCGCCTACGGCCGGGTCATCCACGAGGACTGCCCGCGGCGGCCGCACTTCGACGCAGGCCGCTTCGCGCACGCCTACGGCGACGAGGGCCACCGCGCGGGCCACTGCCTCTACAAGCTCGGCTGCAAGGGCCCGCAGACGCACGCGAGCTGCTCGCTCTTGCCGTTCTGCGAGGTCCCCGGCGCCTGGCCCATCGGCATCGGCCACCCGTGCGTCGGGTGCACCGAGCAGGGCATCGCGTTCGCGGTCCCGATCCACGAGAACCTCCCCATCGACAAGCCGACGGCCCCGATGGCGTACCCGGGGACGCGCGAGAACCAGGGCGGCGTGAGCGCCGTCGCGGTGGGCACGGCCGGGCTCGCCATCGGCGCCATCGCGGGCGCGGGGATCGTCGCGTCGAGGAAGCTGTCGAGGTCGGACGGCGGCGGCGAGGAGGATCGCCATGGCTGAGATCGGCAGGCGCCAGGCCCTCCGGATCGCCGCGGCCGCCGGGGCCGCCGCCGTCGCCGCACCCGCCGCGGCTCGCGAGGCGAAGCGCCCCTCCGCGGACGACGAGGGCCTCCTCGTCGACGTCACGCGGTGCGTGGGCTGCCGCGCCTGCCAGACGGCGTGCAAGGAGGCGAACCAGCTCCCGCCGAACCGCGCCGAGGTCGAGGGCGGGATCTACGACGCGCCGCTCGACCTCGACGGCTCGACGAAGAACGTGATCCAGCTCGCCCGCGGGCCGGGCGGCGAGACGGCGTTCGTGAAGCGCCAGTGCATGCATTGCGCGGATCCGGCGTGCGTCTCCGTGTGCATGGCAGGCGCGCTGCACAAGATCGCGGGCGGCGTCGTCGCGTACGACAAGGGCGTGTGCGTCGGGTGCCGGTACTGCCAGGTCGCCTGCCCCTTCGACGTGCCGAAGTTCCAGTGGCACACCGCGGTCCCCGTCATCGTGAAGTGCGAGCTCTGCCGCGGCCGCGAGAAGGGGCCGGCCTGCGCCGAGGTCTGCCCGCGGGGGGCGGTGGTGCACGGCAAGCGCGGCGCGCTCCTCGCCGAGGCCCGCCGCCGCCTCGCCGCCGAGCCCGCGAGGTACGTGCCGAAGGTCTACGGCGAGTCGGACGGCGGCGGGACGAACGTCCTCTACCTCGCCTCGCAAGGCGTGCCGTTCGACGCGCTCGGCCTTCCGAAGCTGCCGGAGCGCCCGCTGCCGGAGCTCTCCGAGTCCATCCAGCACGGCATCTACCGGTACGGCCTCGCGCCCATCGCGCTCTGGACCGCGGTCGCCGTGGTGCAGCTCCGCAACCGCAAGAAGGACGTCGACGCGTCCGACGGGCGCGAGGAGGGGTGACCATGGCCGGGCACGACGCGGAGAGGCCGCTCGGCGGCAGGATCCTCACGGGCTCGATGAAGCTGCTCCTCGCGCTCTGCGCGGTGTGGGTGGCGCTCGTCGTGGTCCGGCTCCTCCTCGGCCTCGGGGCGGTGTCCGCGCAGAACGACGGGTACGCCTGGGGCATCTGGAAACCGCTCAACGTCGTCACGTTCACCGGCATCGCGGCGGGCGCGTATGCGGTGGGCCTCGTCACGTACCTCTTCAACAAGGGCGAGTACCACCCGCTCGTCCGCTCCGCCGTGATGGCGGGCGCGATGGGCTACACGCTCGCGGGCACGTCGGTCCTCGTCGATCTCGGACGCTGGTGGAACCTGTGGGTGATGTTCTGGCCGCCCATCTGGAACCTGAACTCGGTGCTGCTCGAGGTCGCCATCTGCGTGATGGCGTACTGCTTCGTGCTCTGGCTCGAGGTCGGGCCGGCGGTGCTCGAGCGGCTCTCGGACGCCCGCCGCCCCGCCATCGCCCGCCTCGCCCGGACCGTCCTGCCGCCGTTCCGCCGCGCGATGCCGTTCCTCGTGGCGACGGCGATCGTGCTCCCTTCCATGCACCAGTCGTCCCTGGGCGGCCTCTTCATGATCGCGGAGACGAAGGTGCATCCGCTGTGGCACACGGGGATGCTCTCCGCGCTGTTCCTCGTGTCGTGCGTGACGATGGGGTTCGGCGCGGTCGTGCTCATCGAGAACCTCGCGGCCCTGCGCTGGGGCAAGGTGGTGGACCAGAAGCTGCTCGCGCGGCTCTTCGTCGTGCCCGCGTGGCTCTCGCTCGGCTGGATCGCGCTCCGCCTCGCCGACCTCGCCTGGCACGGTCGCCTCGGCCTCGTCCTCGCGAGCGGCTTCTACTCCGCGTTCTTCGCCCTCGAGGTCCTGCTCTTCGCCGTCCCCGGCGCGCTCCTCCTCTCGCGAAGGTGGCGCGCGAACCGCGGCAAGCTCTTCGGCGCGGGCCTCCTGCTCGTCTTCGGCGGCGCGCTCTACCGCTTCGACACCTACCTCGTCGCGTACCAGCCGCGGCCGGGGTGGCACTACTTCCCGTACGTGCGCGAGATGCTCTTCAGCGTCTGCCTCGCCGCGATCGGAGTGGCCGTGTACGTGCTGTTCGTGAAGCTCTTCCCGATCCTGAGCGGCGTGCGCGAGCGCGGGCCGCGCGCCGGCGCGCTGGCCGCGCCCGGGAAGGTGGCCGCGGTGAAGTACGGCGCCGTGAAGGTCGCGGCAGGCCGCTGACGGGAATCCGACGGGGGGGACACCATGGGCAAGCTCATCACCATCGATCCGGTGACCCGCATCGAGGGGCACCTGCGCATCGATCTCGAGGTCGAGGGAGGCGCCGTCCGGAACGCCTGGTCCTCCGGGACCATGTGGCGCGGCATGGAGAACATCCTGAAGGGCCGGGACCCGCGCGACGCGTGGGTCTTCACGCAGCGCATCTGCGGCGTGTGCACGACGGTGCACGCCATCGCCTCGGTGCGCTCCGTGGAGAACGCCCTCGGCCTCGAGATCCCGCTCAACGCCCAGCTCGTGCGGAACGTGATGATCGCCTCGCACGCGCTGCACGACCACGTGGTGCACTTCTACCACCTGTCCGCGCTCGACTGGGTCGACGTGACGAAGGTGCTCGAGGCCTCGCCGGACAAGGCCGCCGCGTTCGCCGATTCCCTCGGGCTCCACTGGCCCGGCAACTCGCGCCACGCGCTCGCCGACGTGAAGGCCAAGGTGAAGGAGTTCGTGGCCGCCGGCCAGCTCGGCATCTTCACGAACGGCTACTGGGGCCACCCGGCGATGAAGCTCTCGCCCGAGGTGAACCTCCTCGCGGTGGCGCACTACCTCCAGGCGCTCGAGGTCCAGCGCAAGGCGACGCAGGCGGTCGCCATCCTCGGCGGGAAGACGCCGAACGTGCAGAACCTCGCGGTCGGCGGCGTCGCCAACGCCATCGACCTCGACAGCGCCGCGGCGCTCAACATGGAGAAGCTGTACCAGGTGAAGACGCTCCTCGACGAGATGTCGGCGTTCGTCACGCAGGTCTACCTGCCCGACGTCGCCGCCATCGCGGCGTCGTACCCGGAGTGGCTGAAGCACGGCGCGGGGGTCACGAGCTACCTCGCGGTCCCGGACCTGCCCACCGACACGCGCATGACCGCGTTCGACCTGCCCGGCGGCGTCGTCTGGAACGGCGACCTCGCGCACGTGCGGCCCCTCGCGAGCTGGAACGACGACTACCTCCGGCAGAACGTCACGGAGTCGATCGCCCGCGCCTGGTACGACGGCGACTGGCAGAGGCGCCCGTGGGAGGAGGACACCGTCCCGAAGTACGGCGGCGACTGGAAGCACGAGACGCCGGCGCCCGAGCGCTACACGTGGGTGAAGGCGCCGCGCCTCGAGGGCAAGCCGATCCAGGTCGGCCCGCTCGCGCAGCTCCTCGTCGGCTACGCCCAGGGTCACGAGGGCTTCCGGCGCTGGGGCGACTGGATGCTCGCGACCGCCGGCAAGATCGCGGGCGCGAAGCTCGGGCCCGAGGTGCTCCACTCCACCCTCGGGCGCCACGCGGCGCGCGCGGTGCGCTGCGCCGTCCTCGCCGAGCTCGCGAAGAAGCACTGGAAGCTCCTCGTCGAGAACGTGGGGAAGGGAGACAAGGCGATCTTCGTCGATCCGATGAAGACGCTCCGGCCCGGGACGTTCCGCGGCGTCGGCTTCCACGAGGCGCCGCGCGGCATGCTCTCGCACTGGGTGGTGGTCGAGTCGGACGGCAAGTCGATGAAGATCGCGAACTACCAGGCGGTCGTGCCCTCGACGTGGAACGCGGGCCCGCGGGACGGGAGGGATCAGAAGGGCCCCTACGAGGCGTCGCTCGTGGGGAACCCCATCGCCGATCCGAAGCTGCCGCTGGAGGCGCTCCGCACCATCCACTCGTTCGACCCGTGCCTCGCGTGCGCGATCCACACCGTCGATGCGGACGGCGCGGAGATCGCGCGCGTGAAGGCGCTGTAGGGGCGTGGGTCCCCGCGCGGGTACAGCGCCCGGGGGCGCGAAGTCGCCATGGCGTCGCGGCGGGATCTCACGCAACATGTCGATACGGACTCGCTACCGCGCCGGGGGGATCCCGACCGGCGCGGCGGGTTCCGTTCGACGAGATCCGATGCGCGCGCCGCAGAAACGCCGCCCCCGAGCCGGTCGAAGCCGCAGCGAGACGCTCCAGGGCGCGCGCGCGTCCGCCGAGCAACCCTCCGAAGCCATCCTCTCCAAGTACGGTGCGCTCCGCGCAAAGCACGAGGACCTCCTCCTTCGCTACTCCGCGCTCGTGCGCAGCCGGACCGGGATCGCGTCGGTGGCGTTCACCGCGTTCCGCGGGCCGCAGCCGCTCGCCCTCGTGCGGCAAGGCCTC
>DASSQM010000340.1:0-4450 GCA_035702465.1 Anaeromyxobacter sp.
CGTCCACCTCGTGGAGAAGGCACTCTACGAGCTCGCGTACGAGCTCAACAACCGTCCGGCGTGGGTTGGGCTGCCGCTCCAGGGTATCCTCGAGCTCACGGGCGGCGACGCCGAGGCCGCGCCGGGGGAGGAGCAGCTGCCGATGAAGGGATCGAGGCAGACGCGTCGGGCCGCCGCGCGCGAGGCGCGGCGCGAGCCGGCGCGCGCCGACGAGGTCGTCGCGAAGGGCGGCCCCGGCGAGATGGACCGCCACCTGTGGAACGAGGGCACGGCGCACCGGGCCTACCGCACCATGGGCGCCCACCTCGACACCGTGGACGGGGTGCAGGGCGTCTCGTTCGCGATGTGGGCGCCGAACGCGGAGCGGGTGAGCGTCATCGGCGACTTCAACGGCTGGGACAAGGAGCGCCACGTCCTGCGGCCGCAGGGCAGCTCCGGCATCTGGCAAGGCTTCGTCCCCGGCGTGAAGAAGGGCGCGACGTACAAGTACCACCTGCGCTCGCGGCAAGGGGGCTACCGCGTCGACAAGGCCGATCCGTTCGGCTTCTTCCACGAGACCGCGCCGGCGACGCAGTCGATCGTCTGGGACCTCGACTACGAGTGGACGGACGCAGAGTGGATGAGCGCGCGCCGGGAGCGGAACGGCCTCGCCGCGCCGATGAGCATCTACGAGGTGCACCTCGGGTCGTGGCGCCGCGTCCCGGAGGAGGGGAACCGGCCGCTCACGTACCGCGAGGCGGCGCCGCTCCTCGCGGACTACGCCGCGCGGATGGGCTTCACCCACGTCGAGCTGATGCCGATCATGGAGCACCCGTTCTACGGCTCGTGGGGCTACCAGTCGACGGGGTACTTCGCCCCGACGAGCCGCTACGGCACCCCGCAGGACTTCATGTTCCTCGTGGACACCCTCCACCGGCGCGGCGTGGGGGTGATCCTGGACTGGGTGCCGTCGCACTTCCCGGCCGACGAGCACGCCCTCGCGTACTTCGACGGCACGCACCTCTTCGAGCACGCCGATCGGCGCCAGGGGCATCACCCGGAGTGGGACAGCTACATCTTCAACTACGGGCGAAACGAGGTGCGGAGCTTCCTGCTCTCCTCGGCCCTCTTCTGGCTCGACCGCTACCACGTGGACGGGCTGCGCGTGGACGCGGTCGCGTCGATGCTCTACCTCGACTACGGCCGCAAGGCGGGCGAGTGGATCCCGAACGTCCACGGCGGGCACGAGAACCTCGAGGCGGTCTCGTTCCTGCGCAAGCTGAACGAGGTGGTGTACGCGGAGCACCCGGACGCGCAGACCATCGCGGAGGAGTCGACGGCGTGGGCGGCGGTCTCGCGGCCGCTCTACGTCGGCGGGCTCGGCTTCGGCATGAAGTGGGACATGGGCTGGATGCACGACACGCTCGCGTACATGCGCCACGACCCGGTGTTCCGGAAGTACCACCACAACGAGCTGACCTTCCGGATGATGTACGCGTTCAGCGAGAACTTCGTCCTCGCGCTGTCCCACGACGAGGTGGTGTACGGGAAGCGCTCGCTCCTCGACAAGATGCCGGGCGAGGATCGGGACCGCTTCGCGAACCTGCGCCTGCTCCTCGGGTACATGTGGGCGCAGCCCGGGAAGAAGCTCCTGTTCATGGGCGGCGAGCTCGGACAGGGGCAGGAGTGGAGCCACGAGCGCAGCCTCGACTGGCACCTGCTCGGCGTCGACCGGCACGAGGGCGTCCGGCGCTGGGTCGAGGACCTGAACCGGGTGCTGCGCGCCGAGCCCGCGCTGCACGTGAAGGACTTCGATCCCTCGGGGTTCGAGTGGGTCGACTGCAACGACTGGGAGTCGAGCGTGATCTCGCTCCTGCGCCGCGGCGGGCCCTCGGATCCGGAGGTCCTCGTCGTGCTGAACTTCACGCCGGTGGCGCGCCACAGCTACCGCGTGGGCGTGCCCCGCGGCGGCTACTGGCGCGAGATCCTCAACAGCGACGCCGAGCGCTACGGCGGCCGCGGCTTCGGCAACCTCGGCGGCGCCGAGGCCACGCCGGTCGGGGCGCACGGGCGGCTCCACTCGCTCGTGCTCACGCTGCCGCCGCTCTCGGTGCTGTTCCTGCGGCCCGGCGGCTAGCGCCGGGCCGCAGCGCCCGCCACTACGAGCGGAACTTGTCCGGGAACTGCTTCACGATCCCCGCGGCGAGCGCGTCCGCGACCATGAGCATGTGCTTCTCGCCCTTGTCGTACGCGGCGATCTGGGCGGCGGCGTCGTGCTTCAGCGTGGCCACCACCTGGTCGGTGACCATGGCGAGGTGCGCGCGGAGCATGTCCTGCAGCGCCGCGCGCGGCCAGTTCGGGTTCGCCGAGGAGAGGAACGCCGCGATGTCGTCGGCGTTCTGGTACCACTTGTCGTTCGCGGCCTTCAGCTTGGCACCGTCGTTCGCCTTCGCGGCGGTCACGACGTCGGCGGCGACGAGGATGTGGTCGCGCAGGAGCGACGCGAGCTTGTTCCCCGCCGCGTCGCCGTAATAGGGCTTCACGGCGTTGCCGATGTCGTCCTGGTTGCGCAGCAGCCGCTCGGCGATCTTGCCGGCGTCGTCGCTGCCGGCGATCGCGGCCTTGTAGAAGAACGCCGTGTACGCGACGTGGTCCTCCCAGAGCTGGCGCATGTCGGCGCGGAGCTGGTCGGCGCTGGCGCTCGCGCTCGGCGAGGAGGCGCCGCCGTGCGCGCCGGCGGTGGCGCAGGCGAGGAGGGCAGCGGGGAGGAGGAGGGCGATGCGTCTCATGGCGAAGGCTCCTTGGGCCCGGGCGCCCGGTGCGGGGCCCGCGGGCGGTCGTTTGATCGCCAAGGAGATGCCGCGAGGTGTGGCGCCGTTACCGGCGCGGTCCTGTCCGGACCCGCGCCACGAGCTTCCGGAGCTCGGACGCCCACACGACCGCGCTCGCGACGGCGATGCACACGAGCCAGTCGCGGCCGCCGAGCGCCGCCGTGCCGAACGCCCGCTGCAACGGAGGGACGTGGACCACCGCGACCTGGAGGCCTGCCGACGTCGCGATCGCGAGCCACAGCCACCGGTTCGCGAAGAGCGCGTGGAACGCGCTGCGGTCCTCGTGCCGCGCGTTCAGCGTGTGGAAGAGCTGGAAGAACACGAGCGTCGTGAAGCCGAGCGTGCGCGCGCGCCGCAGCGCATTGCCCGGCGCCTCGCCTCCCGCGAGGAGCCCGCCCGGGAGCGCCCAGTCCATCACGGCGAGCGTGCCGACGGCCATGACGAGCCCGACGAGCACGATGTCGAGCCACGCCCGGCGCGAGATCACCGGGGTGCGCGGATCGCGTGGGGGCCGCTCCATCACCGCCGGGTCGGCCGGCTCGACGCCGAGCGCGAGCGCGGGGCCCGAGTCCGTGAGCAGGTTGATCCAGAGGATCTGCGTGGCGAGGAGCGGCGTCACGACGTTCGCGCCCTCGCCGGCGACGAGGCCGATGGTCCCGGCGAGCACCACGCCGAGGAACATGACGAGGACCTCACCGGTGTTGGACGAGAGAAGGTACCGCAGGAAGCGCTGGATGTTGGCGAAGATCGAGCGCCCCTCCTCGACCGCCGCCACGATGGACGCGAAGTCGTCGTCCATGAGGACCATGTCCGCCGCGCCCCGCGCCACGTCCGTGCCGGCCATCCCCATCGCGACGCCGATGTCGGCTGCCTTGAGGGCCGGCGCGTCGTTCACGCCGTCGCCCGTCATCGCGGTGATCTCGCCGTTCGCACGCAGCGCCCGCACGATGCGCAGCTTGTGCTCGGGGGCGACGCGGGCGAATACCGGGGCGTCGCGCACCACCTCCCGCAGCCGGTCGTCGTCCATGGCGTCGAGCTCCGCCCCGACCACCGTCCGCGCGCCTCGCTCGACGACCCCGAGCTCCACGGCGATGGCGGACGCAGTGCGCGGGTGATCGCCCGTGATGAGGATGGGGCGAACGCCGGCGCGCTTCGCCCGGGCCACCGCGCTCCTCGCCTCCGGCCGCGGCGGGTCGATCATGCCGATCACCCCCAGGAGCACGAGGTCCCGCTCGAGGTCCTCCCCGGCCGCGCTCCCGGAGTCGAGCGGCCGGTACGCGATCGCGAGCGTCCGCAGCGCGGCGGCGCCGAGGTCGTCGACCGCGCGCGCGATCTCCGCGCGGCGCTGGGGCGTGAGCGGGCGGCGCGCGCGCCCCACCCGCTCCTCGGTGCAGCGGGCGAGGAGCACGTCGGGCGCGCCCTTCGTCACGACCGCGATCGCGTTCTCGCGCTCGGCATCGAGCTGCAGCGTGGTCATCAGCCTCCGTTCTGACGTGAACGGAATCTCGCCGACACGCTCGAAGCGAGCGCGTCTGGCCGCGGGCAGCCCCTCGACCTTCGCTTCCGCGACGAGGAACGCCGCCTCGGTCGGGTCGCCCTGGATCGTCCACTCGCCTCCCTCCTCCCGCAGCACGGCGTCG
>DASSQM010000341.1:0-4346 GCA_035702465.1 Anaeromyxobacter sp.
GGGCGACGGCCGCGCCGCCGAGCGCCTCCCGCACGGCGACCGCGTCCTCCGGGAGCGCGGCGTCGATGTGGCGCAGGTAGAGCCTCAGGAGCGAGGCGCGAACCGCAGGCTCTTGCGACGGCGGCGGCATCCTACTCGACGTCCCAGCTCGTCCCTTCGGGCCCGTCGAGGAGGGCGACGCCCTCCGCGAGGAGCGCGTCGCGGATCGCGTCGCCCCGCGCGAAGTCCTTCGCCTTCCGCGCCGCGGCGCGCTCGGCGATGCGCGCCTCCACCTCGGCCGGCTCGATCCCCTTCCGCGCCGCGGCCTTCGTCCGCAGCGCCCGGACCGCGTCGGCGGGCGTGCGCTGGAGCAGCCCCAGCGTCACCCCGATCTCGCGGACGTCGCGGGCGAAGGCGGCCAGGGTCGCCTTCTCGTCGGGGGTCTTCTTGCCCTTCTTGTCGGCGAGCGCGTTCGCGGCGGTGAACGCCTCCGCCAGGACGCCGAGCACCTGGGGCGCGTTGAAGTCGTCGTCGAGCGCGCGGCGCGCCGCCTCGACGACCTCGCCGCCGCGGCCCGCTGCCGGCGCGCCCGCCGCGAGCCGGTCCGTCTTGTCGAGCGTCCTGTACAGGTAGCGGAGGCGGCGCTCCGTCTCCTCCAGGATCGCGTCGGAGTAGTTGATGGGATTCCGGTAGTGCGTCCCGAGCAGGAAGAGCCGCATCACCTCGGCGTCGAACTTCGCCAGCACCTCGCGGATGGTGAAGAAGTTGCCGAGCGACTTCGACATCTTCTCGCTGTCGATCTCGACGAACCCGTGGTGCATCCAGTACCGCGAGAACGTCTCCGCGTGCGCTCCGTCCCCCACCGCCGCCACCGACTGCGCGATCTCGTTCGTGTGGTGCGGGAAGACGAGGTCCTTCCCGCCGCCGTGGAGGTCGATGGGGGCCCCGAGGTGCGCGAGCGTCATGGCGGAGCACTCGATGTGCCACCCCGGCCGCCCCTTGCCCCACGGCGAGTCCCAGGCCGGCTCGCCCGGCTTCGCCGCCTTCCACAGCGCGAAGTCGAGCGGGTCGCGCTTCGCCTCGCCCGGGTCGACGCGCGCCCCGGCGATGAGGTCGTCGAGGTTCCGCCGGGAGAGCCGCACGTACTCCGGGAACTTGCGGACCGCGTAGTACACGTCGCCGTTCGAGGCGGGGTACGCGAAGTCCCTCGCGACGAGCGTCTCGATCATCGCCACGATCTGCGGCACGTGGTCCGAGACCTTCGGCGCGGCGTCGGGGCGGAGGTTCCCGAGCGCGTCCATGTCCTCGTCGTAGGCGCGGGCGAACCGGGCGGCGAGCGCGACGGGATCCTCGCCGCGCTCGTTCGCGCGCCTGATGATCTTGTCGTCCACGTCGGTGAAGTTCCGGACGTACTTCACGTCGTACCCGCGGGCGCGGAGGTGCCGCACCACCACGTCCCACACGACGTAGCTGCGCGCGTGGCCCACGTGCGAGAGGTCGTAGACCGTCGGGCCGCAGGCGTAGAAGCGGACCTTGCCGGGCTCGAGCGGCACGAGCTCGCGCTTCGCGCCGGCCAGGGTGTCGTGGATGACGATGGGCATCGCTGTCGGTCCTCAGGCGGTGAGCCGCTTCGCGAGCGCGCGCAGGTTCACGACGGCGAGCGCGGCGACGAGCGCGAAGCCCGCCACCGGCCCCCAGCGCGTGCGCGGCCGCTCGCCGTCGCGCAGGACGGCGAACGCGTCGCCGAGCGCCGCCCCGCGCTGGCGCAGGATCGCGACGGTGTCGGCGTAGTCGCCGCGCGCCTTCGCGGGCAGGAGGCGCCCCTCGAACACGGGCGGGCCGCCGCGGCCGGGCCGGTCGACGACGAGGTTCGTCCCGGCGAGCCGGCCGACGGTGCGCGGGCTCCCGGTGCGCGCCTCGGTCACCGGGACCGCCTCGGCGAGCTCGCCGCGGATCTGCGCGAGCCGGTTCTCCCGCGCGAGGTCGAGCCGGTACGCGCCGGGGCCGCCGAGGTCGATGGGCTGGTGCGACGAGAGGAAGAAGACCACGTCGGAGGAGAGGTCCCAGAGCAGCCAGCCGCACACGGCCAGCATGATCGCCGCGAACGTGGGGTTCCGCGCGAGGATCGCCGGCGAGCGCCGGCGCGGCGGCGGCGGGAGCGGCTCGGCTGCTCCCGCCGGCTCCTCGCGGAAGAAGCGGTCCTCGGTCGGGCGCTCCGTCATCGCGTTCCCCGCACGAGGAGCGCCACGGCGTGCGCGGCGATCCCCTCCCCGCGCCCCACGAAGCCCATGCCCTCGCCCGTCGTCGCCTTCACGCTCACCTGCGCGGGAGAGACGCCGAGCGCCTCGGCGAGGCGGGCTCGCATGTCCGTCGAGCGCGGCGCGATCTTCGGCCGCCTCGCCGCGAGCGTCACGTCGCAGTTGCCGAGCCGCCAGCCGCGGTCCGCCGCCATCCGCGCGATCTCGCGGAGGAGCACGAGCGACGAGACGCCCTTCCAGCGCGGATCCGTGTCCGGGAAGTGCTGCCCCAGGTCGCCGAGCGCGAGCGCGCCGAGCATCGCGTCGCCGATCGCGTGCGCGCAGGCGTCGGCGTCGGAGTGGCCGAGCAGCCCGTCGCCCTCGAACTCCACGCCGCCGAGGACGAGCTTCCGCCCCGCCGCGAAGCGGTGCGTGTCGTAGCCGACGCCGATGGCGACGGGCGCCTCGACGAGCGCGCGGGCGCGCTCGACGTCGGCGGGGCCGGTGATCTTGAAGTTGCCGGGCTCGCCGGGGACGAGCGTGACCGGCGCGCCGAGGCGCTCGACGAGCGCGCACTCGTCCGTCGCGAGCGACGCCTGCGGCCCCGCCGCCTGGAACGCGCGCAGGAGCAGCTCGCGGCGGAAGGCCTGCGGGGTCTGCGCCAGCCAGAGGACCTCGCGATCGAGGGTCTCCGCCACGCGCGGCGGCTCCCCGCCCGCGGCGCGCTTCACGGTGTCCGTCACGCGCACCGCCGCGAGGGCCGCGCCGTCGGACGCCGCGGCCTCCGCGACGCGCGCCGCGAGGTCCGGCGTCGCGAACGGCCGGGCCGCGTCGTGGATGACCACGATCTCCGCGCCCGCCGCCGCCGCGAGGCCGTTCCGGACGGAGTCCGCCCGCGCGGCGCCCCCGCCGACGGCCAGCGCGGGCTTTCCGAGGCCGGCGAGCTCCGCGAGCCCCCGCGCCTCCTCGCCGGGCGGGACCACCGCGATGACCTCGTCGACGAGGGGGCAGGCCGCGAGCACCCGCCCGGCGCGGCGCAGGACCGTCTCGCCGCCGAGCGCGAGCCACTGCTTCGCCGCCCCCGCGCGCTGCCCCGTGCCCCCCGCCGCCAGGATTCCCGTCACCCGCTCGCCGCGGATCATCCGCCGCCTCCCGCGCTGGCACCGCCCATGCTGTGCGTCGGCCCGCGTGTGCGCGCGCGACGCCGGGCGGCCCTGCGCGGCCAAGATGCGCGAACGCCGCGCGGACGTGGGTCCGTGCGGCGGTCGCAGGCTCGCCGTCCCGGCGCGCGGCCGGGGCGGACCATGGGCTTCAGTTGATGTTGAAGATCTTCTTCAGGTCCTGCTCGACGTCGTCCTCGTGACACTCCTTCGCGATGGCGAGCTCCTTGATGAGGAGCGAGCGCGCGGTGTCGAGCATCTTCCGCTCGCCGAAGGAGAGGTCCTTGTCCGACCGGAGCAGGTAGAGATCGCGCAGCACCTCGGCGATCTCGAACACGCTGCCGGTCTTGATCTTGTCCATGTACTCCCGGTAGCGGCGGTTCCAGGTCGTCGAGTCGACCGAGACCTCCTTCTCCCGGAGGATCGTGTAGACCTTGCGGACGTCCTTCTCCCCGATGATCTCGCGCAGGCCGACCGAGCCGACCTTGTTCATCGGGATCATGATCTTCATCCCGTTCTCGAGGATCCGGAGCACGTAGAAGGACTGCCGCTGGCCGGCGACCTCCTTGTGCTCGATCCCCATCACCTCGCCGACCCCCTGTCCGGGGTATACCGCCTTGTCCCCGACCTTGAAGTTCGGGGACGCCTGAGTAACCTGGGTAACGGACATTCCTTCTCCCGCTCCTCGCTGCCCTTTCGACGACCGGTACGGTCGATGATTGGGCGGGAGCCTGATCGCGGCACCCTAGCACAGTTCGCCGCTCCGCTCAATAACCCGCAGGAAATCCCGGCTGTTCCGCGCGTCGGTGGCGCGAACGGGGAGGGTCGAAGGTGACCTCTCGCCCGCCGCTGGTCGGACCGGCGCTGGGGCTGCTGCTCGGCGTCACCCTCGGGCTCCAGGGGATCCCCCGGCCAGCCGCCCTCCCCCTGGGGCTCGTCCTGGCGCTCTCTCCCCCGCTCGCCCCACTGG
>DASSQM010000342.1:0-4793 GCA_035702465.1 Anaeromyxobacter sp.
GCTCGATCACCTTCGCAAGGTCATCGCCATCGACACGCGGTGCGCGGAGGCGCACGAGAAGGCCCGCGAGCTCCACCTCGCCGCGGGCCGCCCGAGCGAGGCCGCCGCATCGGGCGCGCTCGCCGCCCGCGCGTTCCTCGACCGCGCCCAGGTCGATCGCGCGCGCGACGCGGTCACGCGCCTGCGCCAGATCGCGCCCGACTACCCCGAGCTCCCGGCGCTGAACGCCGCCGTGGGCGGGACCGAGGAGGTCGACCTCGTCGGCGAGGTCGAGGAGGAGGAGGAGATCGTCCTCTCGTCCGGCGACGTCACGGACGAGGCCGGCGAGGACGCCTCGGCCGACGCCCTCGCGCTGTCCGCCGCCCGCGCGGGCGTGCGCGAGGAGGTCCTGGACGAGGACGAGGCGCCCCGGGGCGCCGACGACGAAGCGCTCGTCGACGCGGCCGCGCGCGCCTCGGCCGAGTCCGAGGAGGTCGTCGACGACCAGCCGCGGTCCGCCGCCCGCGCCGCGCCTCCCGCCCCTCGGCAAGGGGCCGCCGCGGCCGCCCCGGCCGCGCGCCGGCCGCCGCCGCCTCCTCCGGAGGAGGAGCACGTCGACCTCGAGGACGAGATCGAGGAGGCGGACTTCTTCGTCCAGCAGGGCCTCTTCGACGACGCGCGGCACGCGCTCCAGAACCTGCTCGCGTTCTACCCAGCGCACCCGCTCGTCCAGAAGAAGCTGCGCGAGGTGGAGGCCAGGGCCGCGGGGCAGGCGCCGGTCGACGGCGCGCCGGCGGTCCCGCTCGGCGCGGCGGACGGCGCCGACGCGAGCTTCGACATCGCGCGCGAGCTCGCCGAGCTCGGCGGCGGGACGCCGCTCGCCGACGACGAGGAGTTCCAGTACTCCGTCGAGGACGTCTTCACCCAGTTCAAGAAGGGCGTCGAGCAGACCGTCAAGCCCGAGGACAGCGCGACGCACTACGACCTCGGCATCGCCTACAAGGAGATGGGGCTCCTCGACGACGCCATCCACGAGTTCGAGACGGCGCTCCAGGGCAACGACAAGAAGAAGGAGGTCGACTGCCTCTCGATGATCGGGCTCTGCCAGGCGTCGAAGGGCGACGGCCGGGCCGCCATCGCGGCGTATCGCCGCGCGCTCGCCTCGGATCACCTCACCCGCGACGCCGCGAAGGCCATCCACTACGAGCTCGCCGCCGCATACGAGGGCGCCGGCGACGGCGAGGTGGCCCTCTACTACCTGCAGCGCGTGGTGAAGGCGGACCCTGCGTTCCGCGACGCCGCGAAGCGCGTGGCGGCGCTCGGCGGCGGGCCGGGGAGGCCGCCTCCCGACGAGCCGAGGCCCAAGGCCGGCGCGCGGCCGGTCCCGCCGGGCGCCCGGCCCCCGCCGCCCCCTGGCGCCGCGAAGAAGAACATCGGATACCTGTAGAATCGGGCTCGAGTGAACTACCTCGATTTCTACGAGCTGTCCCAGGAGCCGTTCTCGAACGCGCCGGTCTCGCGCTTCTACTACTCGTCCGCCCAGCACGCCCAGGCGCTCATGCGCCTCACGCACGCCGTGTCGGGGATGAAGGGGCTCGCGGTCCTCGTGGGCGACATCGGCGCCGGGAAGACCACGCTCGCGCGCCGCATGCTCGACAGCCTCCCGGAGGAGGAGTACGAGGCGGCCCTCCTCGTCATCATCCACTCCGGCATCACGGCGAGCTGGCTGCTCAAGCGGATCGCGCTCCAGCTCGGGGTCGACAACCCGGCGGAGGAGAAGCTCGCGCTGCTGTCGCAGCTCTACCAGCGGCTCGTGAAGATCTACGAGCAGGGCAAGAAGGCCGTCGTCCTCATCGACGAGGCCCAGATGCTCGCCACGCGCGAGATCATGGAGGAGTTCCGGGGGCTCCTGAACCTCGAGGTCCCGGAGCGGAAGCTGCTCTCCTTCGTCTTCTTCGGGCTGCCCGAGATCGAGGAGAACCTGAAGCTGGACCCGCCGCTCGCTCAGCGCGTCTCGCTCAAGTACCGGCTCGAGCCCCTCTCGCCGGAGGCGACCGAGGCGTACGTGCGGCACCGCCTCCGCCTCGCCGGCGCGACGCGGGTGCCGTTCAGCGCCGCGGCGCTCGCCCGCGTGCACGCGCACAGCCACGGCACGCCTCGCCTCATCAACACGCTCTGCGACAACGCGCTCTTCGAGGGGTTCGTCGCGCGCGCCCGCGAGATCGACGAGAAGTTCGTCGACCGCGTGGCCCGGGACCTGGGCATCGAGGCGCCGCCCCCGGAGCCGGCCCGCGCCGCCGCTGCGGGCGGCGGACGGGCGGGCGAGCGGCCGCGGGTCGATCTGTCGGAGATCGATCGGTACCTCGATTCGCTGAAGTAGTTCCGACGACCGCGAACGCAGCACCCCTGCCAGGCGCGCCCCGCCCGCCAGGGCCCGACCTTTGCCCCCGCGCCGTCCCCGGGAGACAATCGAGCGCTTGAAGAAGCGGACGGTCGCCCTCGCCTTCCTCGCGCTCCTGGTCGCCCTCGTGGCGGCCACGCTGCTCGGGCTGCGGACGCGGTGGGCGGGCGAACGCATCTGCGCCCTCGCGGCGGCCCGCGCGGAGGCGGCGTCGCACCTGCCGCTCGCGTTCCGGTCGTGCCGGATCGACCCGTTCCGGCTCGAGCTCGAGGCGGACGGCGTCCGGCTCGGCCCCGCCGACGCGCCGCTCCTCGAGACCGAGCGGATCTCGGCGCGCCTCGCGCCCATCCAGGCGCTCGGCGGACGCGTCCAGCTCGCGAGCGTCAAGGCGGTGCGGCCGCGCGTGTCCCTCCGCGCCGGCGAGGGCGGCGGCGGCGGCGCGTGCCCGCCGCCCGCGCTCGACCAGGTCGACGTGCAGCGCCTCGACGTCGAGGGGGGCGCGCTCGACGTCGCGCTGCCCGGCGGCCTGCGCGTGTCGGTGGAGCGCCTCGACGTGTCCTCCCTGCCCGACGCGCCGTCGTTCGGCGGCTTCGCGCCGCAGGCCCGACGCACCCGCGTCCGGCTCTCGCTGTCCGGCGCACGCCTCACGGGAGCGGGGCGGCCGATGACGGTCTCCCGGCTCGCCGCGGAGGGGGACGCCGCGCTGGACCTCTCCGGCGCGAGCCTCTCGGGGCTCGACGCCGAGGTGGACGGCGTCCGCGTGTCCGTCCGCGGCCGCGTGGATCGCCTGTGCGCGCCCGTGCTCGACCTCACCGCGACCGCGGCGGGGCCGTTCGGCGCGGTGCTGGCGCTCGCGCACATCGCCGATCCCACGGTCGACGCGGAGGGCCGCGTCGCGGCCGAGGCGCGCATCACCGGCCGGGCGGCCGATCCGCGCGTGGCCGGCACGCTGCGCCTCGAGAGGACGCGCGTGGGCTTCTTCACGCCCGGCGACGTGCGTGCCGAGGTGCGGGTCGTCCCGGGCGCCATCGCCATCGACAAGCTCGACTGGCCGTACGGCGGCGGGCGCGTCACCGGCAAGGGATCCGTGGGCTACCGGCTCCCCGTGCGGCTCGACGCGGACGTGGACCTCGCCGGCGTGGACCTCGCCGAGATCCTGGAGCGCCTGAAGGTCGTCGGCTCCTGGGTGAGCGTGAAGCTCGACGGCAAGGGCCGCGTGGGCGGCACGCTCTCGCCCCCGGCGGTCGCCGGCACCTTCAACGGCGACTTCCGCGACCTGCGCGTGCTCACGCGCTCGTGGCGCGTCGCGCCCGCCACGGAGCGGGCCGTGATCGAGGTGAAGCGCGGCCACGTCACGACGGGCATCCGCGTGAACGAGCACGAGCTCGGCTTCGACGCGGCGCGCGTCTCCGCGGGGCGCGGCGCGGCCGACGTCGACGCGGTGGCGCGGTTCTCGAGCGAGGCGGGCTTCTCGGTGCGCGTCCGCGGGCAGGTGGATCTCGACGTCATGGGCCGGATCGCCGCGGTCCCGTGGTCCGGGCTCGCGGAGGTGGACGGCACCATCGCGGCGGCGCCGTACGGGAACCCTCGCATCCAGGCGCGCGCCACGCGCGTCGAGGGGTTCCGGTTCGACCAGCTCGACCTCGGCACCGCGACCGCCGATCTCGCGTACGGGCCCGACTACGTGCTGCGCGTCCTCGACGGGCGCGGCGTGAAGGGCCAGACGCGGTACGTGGGCGAGGCGGCCGTCGACCTCCGCGCGTCGCCGCCCCGGGTCCTCTCGTCCCGCTTCGAGGCGAAGGGCCGCGTCGAGGACATGCTCGAGGCGGTCCGCGACTGGATGCCCGCGACGCGCGTCGTGCGCGGGCACTTGGCCGGCGACGCGGAGGTCTCCGGCACGGTCTCCGGCCCTTCGGACCGCGTCGACGGCTCGTTCGAGGGGCGCCTCGGCGCGGGCACGCTCTTCGAGCGCGCGTTCGACTCCGGCCGCGCCTCCGGTACGCTCTCGGGCGGCAACGAGGCGCGCCTCGAGCGCGCGGAGCTGCGGCGCGGGCCGGGGACGGTCCGCTGGCAGGGCCGCTGGAGCACGAGGCCGCCCATCCCGTGGGAGCTCGACGTGTCGTTCGCGGGGCTCCCCGTCGACGCGCTCGACCTGCCGGGCGGCGCGTGGACCGGGTCCGCGAGCGGCTCCGCGACGCTCCGGGGCTCGTTCGAGGTGCCCGACGTGCGCTTCGCGGCGAACGGCGACGGCGTGTCGGTGCGCGGGGTCTCGCTCGGCAGCATCCAGGTCGGCGGCACCGTCCAGGGGAGGCGGCTCATCGCCACCGCGAACTCCGACGCGCTCCGGCTGCAGGGCCAGGCGACGCTGGAGGGCGCGCTCCCGTTCACGGCGAAGGCCGAGCTCGCGCTCGAC
>DASSQM010000343.1:0-4330 GCA_035702465.1 Anaeromyxobacter sp.
TCGACGAGGCGCAGCCCGGTGAGCCTCGCCTCCCCGGCGAACGTGACCCGCCCCGCGAGCGGATCGGCGGTGGCGAACACCGAGACGCGGCCGCTCTGCTGGAGCGTGGCCTCCGCAGCGAGCACCGTCGGCTCGCGCAGCGACATCCCCCGCCGCGTCGCGACGTTCTCGAGCGTCATCTCGATGCCCCGGAGGACCACCCGCGGCTTCTCGCGCGACGTCGCGTCCGCGAACACCATGGTCCCGTCGCGCACCTGGGCGTGATCCAGCCGGAACGGCGCGAGCCGCGCGAGCTTCCGCGCCACGTCCGGCACCTCCTCGATGCGATCCCCGGCGCCGCCCTCGCCCTCGTCGCCGCCCGGCTTCGGGTGGCGCTTCACGATCGTGAGCCGGGGCCGCTCGAGCGCGGCGCCCGCGACGAGCCGCCCGCGGAGGAGCTCCCTCCAGCTCAGGCTGAAGCGCGCGGCGCCGACCTGGAAGAACGGCTCCACCCGGCCGCCCTCGCGCTTGTCGATGCGGAGGTCGCGGATCACGTACGAGAGATCGCGCACCCGGATCTCGACGTCGGAGAAGCTGCCGCGCATCCCGGGCTCGAGATCGCGCAGCACCTCGCGCGTGCGGCGGACGGCGAGCGGGTACAGCGCGAGCCGGGCCGCCACGGCCAGCATGACGAGCGCGGCTGCGGCGAGAACGAGTCGCGGAACGCGTCGCATGGGCCGCCCTTCAAGATAGGCGTCCTCGGGGTCCGGGACGTTGCGTCGCACCCCCTGCGGCGATATGAAGCAAGGGAGCGAGGGAGGCCATGCAGGACGTCACGATCCGCAGCCGGAAGGACGGAATCGTGGAGCTCGCGCCGAAGCACCCGCCGGCGGACGGGGCGGAGCGGCTGCTCCTCGTCGGAACCGTGCTGCTCGCGAGCGCGGGCCTCTTCGTCTGCGGGATGATGCCGGGCGAGGTGCTCCTCGCGATCGCCGCGACGTCGCTCGCCGGCGAGGCGGTCCTCGGCGTCCGCGCGATCGCGCTGCGGCTCCTCCACCCCGCCGCCGAGGTGCTCGAGCTCGCGCACTGCCGAGTGCGGCGCCCGTGAGTCGCGCCCGCGCTCGACCGGGCCGCGTCGGACCGATCGCTTACACTCGTCGCATCCGCACCTACCTTCCGAGCAGGCGTCCGTCCGTTCGCCCCATGCCGCACCGCATGCTAGGCTGCGCATCCGTCAGGAGCTCACCGTGGCCGCGCTGGTCCCCGCAGTCGTCCTCGTCGCACTCGCCGTTCCCGCCGCCCTCCGCTACCGCGCCCGCCGGCGCATCGCGAGGCTGAAGATCTCCGGAGGGCGCAAGGCGCTCGTGCTGTACCTCGCCGACCGCGGCCGCTGAGGCGGCGCCGCCCGGAGCGGCGGCACGCATCAGGGCCAAGCACCCACCGTCGTGGTAGAGGGGTTCCGGATGAGCCCGGGTCGCCCTCACCTCGCCCGCTTCGCGTGGCTGTCCATCGCGGCCGCGATCGCCACGATCGCGCTGAAGCTCGCGGCGTGGCGGCTCACCGGCTCCGTGGGCCTCCTCTCGGACGCGGTCGAGTCGTTCGTGAACCTCGCCGCGGCGATCATGGCCCTCGCCATGATCACGGTGGCCGCGCGGCCGCCCGACGAGGCGCACGCGTTCGGTTACGGCAAGGCCGAATACTTCGCGAGCGGGGTCGAGGGCGCCCTCATCCTGCTCGCCGCCGCCGCCATCGCCTGGACCGCCGTCGGCAGGCTCATGCACCCGCTGCCGCTCGAGAGCGCCGGGCTCGGCCTCGGCATCTCGGTCCTCGCCTCCGCCGTGAACCTCGCGGTCGCGCGCGTCCTCATCGCGGTCGGCCGGCGCCACCACTCCATCGCGCTCGAGGCGGACGGGCACCACCTCATGACGGACGTGTGGACGTCGGTGGGCGTCCTCGCCGGCATCGGGCTCGTCTTCCTCACCGGCTGGCTCGTGCTCGATCCGCTCGTGGCGCTCGCGGTCGCGGTGCAGATCGTCTGGACCGGCGCCACGCTCGTCCGGCGCTCGTGGCGAGGGCTCCTCGACGCGGCGCTCGCGCCGGCGGAGCTGGTCGCGCTCGAGGCGGTGCTGGCGCGCCACGGGTCCGACGCGGTGCGCTTCCACGCGGTGCGCACGCGGCAGGCGGGCGCCCGCCGGTTCGTCTCGATGCACGTCCTCGTGCCGGGCGCGTGGACCGTCCGGGAGGGCCACGACCTGCTCGAGCGCATCGAGGACGACGTCCGGCGCGTCATCCCCAACGCGAACGTGTCGACCCACCTGGAGGCGATCGAGGACCCCGCGTCGTTCCAGGACCAGGAGCTCGACAGGCTCCATCCGGGAGATCGCTGACCTCCCCTTCCGGCGTCGTTTCGGGCATCCTCGGCAGGACCGCGATGCGCGTCGCCCTCTTCGTCCCCTGCTACGTCGATCAGCTCTTCCCCGCCGTGGGGCTCGCCACGGTGCGCGTGCTCGAGCGGCACGGCATCGAGGTCGCGTTCCCCGAGGAGCAGACGTGCTGCGGACAGCCGATGGCGAACGCCGGCTGCGCCGAGGACGCCGCGCCGCTCGCGCGCCGCTTCGTCGAGATCTTCCGCGGCTACGACGCCGTGGTCTGCCCGTCGGGGAGCTGCACGTCGATGGTGCGGAACCACTACGCGGGCCTCGTGGGCGGCCACCCCGCGTTCGAGGACGTCCGCCGGAAGACCTACGAGCTGTGCGAGTTCCTCGTGGACGTCGCCGGGGTGAAGGCGCTCGACGGCGCCTACGCGCACAAGGTCGGCCTGCACCAGAGCTGCCACGGCCTGCGCGAGCTCCACCTCGGCGTCCCGAGCGAGCGGATGCTGCCGCGGACCTCGAAGGTCGGCGCGCTGCTCTCGTCGCTCCGCGGGATCGAGCTCGTGCCGCTCGCGCGCGCCGACGAGTGCTGCGGCTTCGGCGGCACGTTCGCCGTCAGCGAGGAGGCGGTCTCCTGTCTCATGGGCAAGGACCGGCTCGCCGACCACGTCCGCGCCGGAGCCGAGATCGTGACGGGCACCGACGTCTCCTGCCTCATGCACCTCGACGGCCTGGCGCGCCGCGAGAAGGTCCCGCTCCGCTTCCGGCACGTCGCCGAGGTCATCGCGGAGGCGCTCGCATGAGCGGAGCGACGGCCCACCCCGAGAACGCGGCGCGCTTCATCGCGAACGAGCCGCGCGCGCACTGGCACGACCAGGCGCTCTGGTTCGTGCGGGAGAAGCGCGACAAGGCTGCCTCGCTCGTGCCCGACTGGGAGGCCCTGCGCGAGGCGGCGTCGAGCATCCGGACGCACACCCAGGGGAGGCTCGCCGAGTACCTCGAGGAGTTCGAGCGCAACGCCACCGCGCGCGGCGCGAAGGTGCACTGGGCGCGCGACGCGGCGGAGCACAACGCCATCGTCCACGAGATCCTCTCCTCGCACGGCGTCACGCGCGTGGCGAAGTCGAAGTCGATGCTCACGGAGGAGTGCGGGCTCAACCCGTACCTCGAGGTGCGCGGCATCGAGGTAGTCGACACGGACCTCGGGGAGCGCATCGTCCAGCTCGCGCACGAGCCGCCCTCGCACATCGTCTTCCCCGCCATCCACCGCAAGCGCGAGGAGATCGGCGAGCTGTTCCACGACAAGCTCGGCACGCCGAAGGGGCTCGCCGACCCGAAGCAGCTCACCGAGGCCGCGCGCGTGCACCTCCGCGAGCGCTTCATGACCGCGGGCGCCGGGATGACCGGCGTGAACTTCGCGGTGGCGGAGACCGGCGGCGTCGTCGTGTGCACGAACGAGGGCAACGCGGACATGGGGACGCACCTCCCCCGGCTCCACGTCGCGTGCATGGGCGTCGAGAAGGTCATCCCGCGCCTCGAGCACCTCGCCGTGTTCCTGCGGCTCCTCGCGCGCTCGGCCACCGGCCAGCCCGTCACGACCTACACGAGCCACTTCCACGGCCCGGTCGCGGGCGGCGAGCTGCACATCGTCATCGTGGACGCGGGCCGCTCGCGCATCCTCGCCGACGACACGTTCCGCAGGTCGCTCGCGTGCATCCGCTGCGGCGCGTGCATGAACACCTGCCCCGTGTTCCGCCGGAGCGGCGGCTACAGCTACGAGTACGTGGTGCCCGGGCCCATCGGCTCGCTCCTCGCGAGCGCGCGCGACGGGAAGAAGTACGCGTCCCTGCCGTTCGCGTCGAGCCTGTGCGGCTCGTGCGACGACGTCTGCCCGGTCAAGATCGACCTCCACGACCAGCTCCTCGCGCGGCGCAGGGACCTCGCGCAGCGCCGCATCGTGCCGCTCGGGAAGCGCCTCG
>DASSQM010000344.1:0-3508 GCA_035702465.1 Anaeromyxobacter sp.
GGGCTCGACTACGACGGCCGGGACGCCGGCCCGGTGCGCTCGTTCATGATCGGCGCCGCCGTCCAGTGGATCCGCGACTTCCACGTCGACGTGCTCCGGCTCGACGCCACCCACGCCATCGACGACGGGAGCGCACGCCACCTCGTCGCGGACCTCTGCGATGCGGTGCACGCCGCGGGCCGCGCCGCGGGGCGGCGGGTGCTCGTGGTCGCCGAGAACGACCGGAACGACCGCCGCGTCCTCGACGCTCCGCCCGTCGGCTGGGGTGCCTCGGCGGTGTGGGCCGACGACTTCCATCACGCCGTGCACGCGCTCCTCACCGGCGAGCGTGCCTCGTTCCTCGGCGACTACGGGCGGCCGGAGGACGTCGCCCGGGCGCTCTCCGAGGGCTTCGTGTACCAGGGGCAGCGCTCCGACTTCCGGAAACGGCCGCACGGGACCGACGTGCGGGGCCTCGCGCCCGCGCGCTTCGTCACCTGCGTGCAGAACCACGACCAGGTGGGCAACCGGCCGAAGGGCGAGCGCCTCTCGACGCTCGTGCCCTGGGAGGCCCTCTGGCCCGCGTCTGCGCTGCTCGTCCTCGGCTCGGGCACGCCGCTCCTCTTCATGGGCGAGGAGTACGGGGAGACGCGCCCCTTCCAGTACTTCACGAGCCACTCCGACCCCGTCCTCGCGAAGGCGGTGTCGGAGGGTCGCAAGGGGGAGTTCATCGGCCACGCCGACGAGGTGCCGGATCCCCAGGATCCCGAGACGTTCCGGCGCTCGAAGCTGTCGCATCGCCGGGATGGCCGGCACGGGGCGCTGCGCGACCACTACCGCCGCCTCCTCGCGCTCCGCCGGAGGCACCTCGGCGAGATCGCCGCCGGCTGGCCACGGATCCGGCGGGACGGCGTCGCGTTCGCGCTCGTCCGCCGCGGCCTCGAGGTGCGGGCGAACCTGGGCCCGGCGCCGGCCGGCGGCCTCGGGCCGTGGAGCTGGGCCGTCGAGGAGCGCTGACGCCCGGGCCGGGGCCTCGCCCGGCTGCCCCCTCGTTCCGAGTCCGGTCGGGAAACCTCGCGGCGCGAGCGGTGTTAGGAGAGTGCGTTCCCCCGCACCTCGCGCATGCCTCGTCCGGCTCGCCTGCTTCGCTACGCCCTCGCGGTCGCGCTCGCCGCGGCCTCGCTCGCGCTCGCGGGCGTGACGTCCGGGGTCCTCGGGGGAGCCTACCTCCACTTCCCGCTCGTCGCGGTGTTCGCGAGCGGGCTCCTCGGCGGGCTCGGGCCCGGGCTCGTGACCCTCGTGCTCGGCTGGCTGGGGTTCGATCTCCTGTACGTGGGTCCGCCGATGCGGCTCGGCGTCGGCAGCGTCGAGGAGGCGCACCGCATCATCGCCTTCGTCCTCGCGGGCGGGATCGCGACCTGGATCGCGGCGCGGTTCCGGACGGCGCGCCACGACGCGATCGAGGCGCGGCGGGCGGCGGAGGCGGCGCGCGACGAGGCGAGCCGCGTCGGCAGCCTTCAGGAAAGGCTCGTCGCGGTCGTCGGCCACGACCTGCGCAACCCGCTCGGCGCGCTGCTCGGGAACCTCGACATCCTGGCCCGGTCGGGGCCGCTCACGGAGCGCCAGCAGCTCGTCGCCGCGCGGATGCGCGGCTCGGTGCTGCGCATGGAGGGCATGATCCGCGACCTGCTCGACCTCGCGCGCACGCGCCAGGGCGGGCTCCTCGCGGTCTCCCCTGTCGAGGTGCGGCTCGGCGAGGTGTGCGCTCGCGCGGTCTCGGAGATCCGGGACGCGCACGGCGGCGCCGACGTGTCGCTCGAGGTGGAGGGCGACGACCGCGCGCGCCTCGACCCGGAGCGCGTCGCGCAGCTCGTCACGAACCTCGTCGGGAACGCGCTCGAGCACGGCGCGCCCGGCGCGCCGGTCCGGGTGCGCGTCGTGGGGGCCGGCGCAGACGTGGTGCTCGTCGTGGAGAACGCGGGCCCGACGATCCCGCCGGAGCTGGGCGACCACCTCTTCGAGCCGTTCCGCCGCGGCACCGCCGACGGGAAGGGGCTCGGCCTCGGGCTCTTCGTGGTCCACGAGGTCACGCGCGCGCACGGCGGCGGCGTGACGTTCCGCTCGGCGCAGGGCCACACCGTCTTCGAGGTGCGCCTGCCGCGCGGCGCGACGCCCGGTGAGCACGGGCCGCGGCGCGGCCACGGCGGGGCGGCGCCTACTTCTTCTCGAGCTTCTGCCTGAGCAGGTCGCCGAGGGTCCCGAACCCCTTGCCGGAGCCCCTCGGCGCGACGGACCGCATGTAGTCCGCCGCCTCCTTGCGCTCGGCGGCCTCCTCCGCGCCGCTCTTCGAGAGCCGGATGCGGCCCTGCTCGTCGATGGCGAGGACGAGCGCCTGGAACGTGTCGCCCGCCTTGAACGCCTTGCGGAGGTCGGAGCCGCGCGGCGTCCCGGTCTCGCTCGCCGGCACGAGCCCGCGGCCTCCCGCGAACCGGACGAACACGCCGAAGGTCTCGATCTTGTCCACCGACGCGGTCACGACGTCGCCGGCCTTCGGCGGGGGGGGCGGGGCGGGGCGCGGCGGCGCCTCGGGCGCGGCCTTCGGCTCCGGCTTCGGCGTGAGCGCCTTCACGGACAGGCTCACCCGCTCGCCCTTCTTCGCGTCGTGCTCCACCCGGAGCACCTGCACCTGGACCGCGTCGCCGGGCTTCAGGAGATCCTGCGGCTTGGAGACCCGGTCCCACGACAGCTCGGAGACGTGGACGAGCCCCTCCATCCCGCCGAGGTCGACGAAGGCGCCGTAGTCCTGGACGCTCGTCACGACGCCGTCGAACACCGCGCCCTCGGCGAGCTTCTCGCGCGTCGCCTTCGCCTTGCGGGCGCGCTCCTCCTCGAGGAGGGCGCGGCGCGACAGCACCGCGTCGCGCTGGTCGGCCTTCTGGACCTTGAACAGGAGCTTCTGCCCGACGAACGCGGAGGGGTCGCCCACGAACCGCACGTCGATCTGCGACACCGGACAGAACGCGCGGACGCCGTGCACCTCGACCTCGAGGCCGCCCTTGTTCACGGCCTTCACGAGCCCCTCCACCGGCAGGCCCGTGTGCGAGGCCTCGATCACCGCCTCGCGCGCGTGATCGCGCGTGGTCTTGCCGTGGCCCTTCGAGACGACGACGCCGCGGTCGCCGGCGTGCACCACGACGCCGTCGACGATGTCGCCCTCGCGGACCGTGACGTTTCCGTCCGCGTCCTTCAGCTCGGCCACCTCGATCATCGCCTCGGCGTGCCCGGAGCCGAGCTCGAGGAACGCGACGTCCTGGCCGAGCTGGATGATCTTGCCCGCGACCTTGTCGCCGACCTTGTGGCGCGGGCGCGGCGCCGACTGCGACGCGGCGAGCATGTCTGCGAAGGAGCCCTCCTCGGGCGCGGGCGCCTCGGGCAGCGGCGGCGGCTCGCCGGGAGCGGGGTGCGGCGGGGATGGCGCGTCGGCGCGGTGCTCCTCGCGCGGGCGCGGTGGACGGTCCCTCGGGCCGCG
>DASSQM010000345.1:0-3980 GCA_035702465.1 Anaeromyxobacter sp.
ACGGACCCGCGGACCGCTCGTTCGCCGAGACCGTGATCCGCACGGTCCTCGAGCGGCGCTACGAGCCCGCCAGGATTCACGGCGCAACCGTTCCCTGGAACTTCACGTTCCACGTCCGGTTCAAGGCGGGCGACAGCCTGCTGGAGAGCTCGGTGAAGGATCGGCTCCTCGCGGATGCGAAGGCCGGCGACCGCGCCGCGCAGTTCGCGATCGGCGTTCTCGGGATCAAGGACCCCGGAGGCAAGCCTCCCACGGAGTACCTGCTCGCCTCCGCCCAGGGAGGCGTGCCCGACGCGCAGCTGCTCGTCGGAACGACGCTGCTCCGTCAAGGAGACGCGTCGAGAGCGACCCCCTGGCTGGAGCGTGCGTCGCGCGCCGGCCTTCCCGCCGCGCACGTGCGGTACGGCCTCGCGCTCCTGGCGCAGCCGCAGCCACCCTACGCGAAGGTGCGCGAGCTGCTCTCGCGCGCGCCCGGGGCCGAGGACCGATGGGGAGCCCGGCACGCGATCGAGGCCCTCGCCTGCTCGAAGGAGGCGGAGGTGCGCGATCCGCAGGCGGCGCTCGCGATCGCGGAGCGAGCGGGACTCGAGCGCGACGTCGACCCGCTGAGCCGCGAGGCCGTGGCCGCGGCACGGGCGACCGCCGGAGATCACGGCGGCGCCGCACGCGCGCAGCGGCGCGCCATCGAGGCCGCGCGCGTTCTTCGTTGGAGCGTGGATGAGCTGGAGAGACGGCTCTCCGATTACGAACGAGGGCGCCCGTGCGAGTCGGCGTTCCTGCCCGAGGCGATGCACGTCGTTCCTGCGGGCGGTGGCGCGGCAGGCGATCCCTCGGGGACCACCGAGGCGCGGTGACGCCGGCGAGGCGGAGCGGCGACCACCGACGAAGAGGCCCCACCGGCGAAGCACCGGTGAGGCCTCGAGAAAAATGGCGCGCCGTAAGGGATTCGAACCCCTGGCCTTCGGCTCCGGAGGCCGACGCTCTATCCAGCTGAGCTAACGGCGCGTTTGCGGTCGCCTTGTGTATTGCAGACGTCCCGGGAAGGCAAGGAGTTCGCGGACGTGCGCGATCCGCCGGCCCGCCCGGACGCTCGCCGCGCACCGCGGCTCCTCGCCGCGCGCGGCGGGCCGCCACGGAGGCTTGCTGCCGCACCCCCCCTATGGTAGTCACGCGCGCCGTGCCCCGGATCGAAACGCTGGAACAGCTCCTCAAGGCGACGGCGCTCGCCGCGTCCGTCATCTCCATCCTCATCCTCGTCTGGTATCTCGCCTCGCGGCCGCCGCTCAGCCGCATGACGAAGGTGATGCTGCTCTTCGGCCTCGGCGTGATGCCGCTCGGCGTGGCGCTCACCGGCAACATCGCCGGGTTCGAGTACACGCTGAAGCGCCAGTTCTGCGGCTCGTGCCACGTGATGCTGCCGTACACGGAGGACGCGCAGGACCCGAACTCCAAGAGCCTCGCGTCGGTCCACAGCCGCAACCACAGCTTCGGCGAGGAGAGCTGCTACACCTGCCACGCCGACTACCAGCTCTTCGGCGCGATGACGACGAAGGTGAACGGCCTCAAGCACCTCTTCTACTACGTCACCGAGTACGCCAACACCGGGCCGTACGGCGAGGGCGGCAAGCCGATCCACATGTACAAGCCGTTCCAGAACACGATGTGCACGCGGTGCCACTCGACGACCGCGCCGTCGTGGACGAAGGTCGACGACCACCAGGGCATGCTCGAGGACATCCGCAAGGGCGACGCGAAGTGCCTCGACTGCCACACCGGCGAGAAGATCCACCCGAGGGCGTTCGCGCACGGCGGCAACGGCCGCGCGCCGGCGGCCCAGGCGTCCGCGAAGTGAGGAGGAGGCTCCCGTGATCTCCAAGCTCACCATCCGCCGCCTCGTCCTCATCTCGACCGTGACGACCCTCGTGTCGCTCGCGCTCATGGTGATGGGCATCGTGTTCCCGAGGCCGCTGCTCCTCGTGCTCGCCATGAGCCTCGGGCAGCTGTTCGGCACGCTCTCGCTCGCGCTCTACCTCCTCGCCATCGTGCTCGACCTCCAGGGGGTCGGGGAGCACGACCCGGTGGCGCCCTTCATCGGCCTCGAGCGCGGCCGTGGCGAAGGCGAGGGCGAGGGCGAGAAGGGCGCGTAGCGCTCGTGTCACTAAAGGTGAGATAGCACCGTGCGCAGGACCCGCGCGCGCGGGACACGCGCGCCCGCCTGCTCGCAGATCCGAAGACCTGGCGGGTCGCATGCCTTCTTCGGGGGGCAGGAACCTTGACCCTCGGCGTCGCTCGCTGCTACCAATGGATCCCGCCGCCGGTGAAGGGCGCGGCGTTCGTTCTTTTTTGCTCCAAGGGGAAACGGGAGATGGCCATCCGGGCGATCGCGGTCGAGGACGACGATGCGGTGGCGAGGCTCATCGCCCAGGTCCTGACGTCGAATGGGTTCGAGGTCTGCGGGACCGCCGCCACCGGTGAGGACGGCGTGGCGCTGGCGCGTCGCGAGCGGCCCGACGTGGCGCTCGTCGACCTCGGCCTCCCGAAGATGAGCGGCGAGGACGTCATCGCCACCATCAGCCATGACCTCCCGAAGACCGCCTGCATCGCGCTCACGGCCGTGGACATCCCCGCCCGCGTCATCGGCGCGATGCGCGCCGGCGCGAAGGGCTACATCCTGAAGCCGTTCCACGCATCCGAGCTCGCCCGCAACATCGAGGAGGTCCTCTCCGGCAACGCGGCCATAAGCCCGAAGGCCGCGAAGGTGCTGCTCGAGGAGCTCCGCGGCGACGCGCCCACGCAGCAGGCGCAGCACGGCCCGGCGCTGTCGAAGCGCGAGCTCGAGGTGCTCCAGCTCCTCGTGCACGGCCACACGTACGCGGACGTCGCGCAGGCGCTCGGCATCGCCGAGGGCACGGTGCAGACGTACGTGAAGCGCATCTACGAGAAGATGGACGTCTCGACGAAGGCCGAGGCCGCGCTCCTGGCGGTCGCCCGCGGCCTCGTGAAGCCCTGATCGCAGCCGGTTAAACCGACTCGCTCCCTCCGTCGCAGGCGACCCGGACCGCGGGCGCGGGTCCGGCTCGCCTTGACTTCCAGGGATCGGCCCCTATAATGAGGCCCTTTCGCGCCCCGGAAATGCGGTCTAAATGCGCGTCAATATTGACGAAATCAAAGACGCCGGATTGGACCGGAGCTGGGACCTCACACGCGAGCAGCTCGACGCGATGGTGGCCGGCGATCGGGCGGGCTACCGGGCGCGCGCCCCCGCGCACGTCGACGTCCACCTCGAGAAGCTCGAGCGGCGCGTGCGCGTCGAGGCGAAGGCGAACGCCGCGCTGACCGCGGCGTGCGGCCGG
Source organism: Anaeromyxobacter sp. (assembly GCA_035702465.1). Taxonomy (GTDB): domain Bacteria; phylum Myxococcota; class Myxococcia; order Myxococcales; family Anaeromyxobacteraceae; genus Anaeromyxobacter. The sequence continues at coordinate 3,354 of DASSQM010000345.1, forward strand.
TGTCTCTCGCCCGTGTCGCTCGACGTGCCGGTGGAGTTCGAGCTCACGCTCGTGCCGGCGGACGAGTACGAGGAGGAGGAGCCGCGCGCCGAGAAGGACGCGAAGAAGGCGCACTCCGGCGGCAGCTTCGAGGCGGCCCAGACCGAAGAGGACACGTACGCGGGCAAGACGGTCGACCTCGACCCCATCGTCCGCGAGCAGATCGTCCTCGCGCTGCCGAGCTACCCGGTGTGCGGCGAGGGCTGCAAGGGGCTCTGCCCCGTGTGCGGAGCGAACCGGAACGAGCGCGAGTGCGGGTGCGAGCGCCACGTCCCGGATCCGCGCTGGGCGGCGCTCAAGAACGTGAAGCTGTAGGGGCCGCCCGAGGGCGGCCGCACCGACGAAACCAGATCGAAGGAGCTTCACCATGGGTCTCCCCAAGAAGAGGACGAGCAGCATGCGCCGCAACCGGCGCCGGGCGGCGAACTTCAAGATCAAGCCTGCGAACGTGACGCGCTGCCCGAAGTGCAAGGAGCCGGTCCTCTCGCACCGCGCGTGCCCGTCCTGCGGCACGTACAAGGGCGAGCAGATCACCGAGGCGCAGTAGGTGGACAAGATCGCGCCCGTCGCCGTGGACGCCATGGGGGG
>DASSQM010000346.1:0-2092 GCA_035702465.1 Anaeromyxobacter sp.
ACGGGCGCGACGTGGAAGCCCGCCTCGTCGAAGCTCATCTTCGGGGGCGCCGTCGCGCAGCCCGCCACGCCGAGCGCGGCGGCGCCGGCGAGCGCGAGGAGGTCCTTGCCGAGCATCCGCTGCGCGCGCACTCGCGGAGGAATGTTAGCAGCGCACCCGCAGGAGCCGCCCGTCCCCGGGTCCGGGTGGTGGGAGCCGGTGAGACAGCGGTGCTACGCGGCGAGGGCGCGCTGCGCGCGGCGGATCGCGTCGTCGACGTCGGCGCGCGAGACGTCGAGGTGGGTGAGGAAGCGCAGGGTATCCGGCCTCGAGCCCTCCGGGTTTGCGAGCACCCCCTCCTTCGCGAGCCGCTGCGAGATATCGGCGCCGCTCCGGCCCGGGAACGCGACGAAGACGAGGTTCGTCTCGACCGGGAAGAGGACGGTCGCGCCGGGGAGCGCGCCGAGGCCCGTCGCGAGGCGGCGCGCGTTCTCGTGATCCTCGTGAAGGCGTGCGAGGTGGTGGTCGAGCGCGTAGAGGCCCGCCGCGGCGAGGACGCCCGACTGGCGCATCGCGCCGCCGAGCCGCTTGCGGAGCCGGTGCGCCTCCGTGATGACGTCCTTCGTGCTGCACACGAGCGAGCCGGCGGGCGCGCCGAGCCCCTTCGACAGGCACACGGACACGGTGGTCGCCTCGCGCGCGTACGCGTCGAGCGGCGTGCCGCTCGCGGCCGAGGCGTTCCAGAGCCGCGCGCCGTCCATGTGGAGGTGGAGCCCGCGCCGGCGCGCGACCTCGGCGATGGCGCGCACGCGCTCCAGCGGGTAGACCGCGCCGCCGCCGCGGTTGTGCGTGTTCTCGAGCTCGATGACGCGCGTGCGCGGGAAGGTGTTCGCGGGCGGCCGGATCATCGCCTCGACCTGCGCCGCCTCGAGGAGGCCGCGCTCCGCGTTGATCGTGCGCGCCTGCACGCCCCACAGCGCCGCGAGCGCGCCCGACTCGAACGAGAGGCAGTGGGCGCCGGCGTCGCAGACGATCTCGTCGCCCGCCCGCGTGAGCGCGCCGAGCGAGATCTGGTTCGCCATGGTTCCGGTGGGGACGAAGAGCGCTGCCTCCTTGCCGAGGAGCGCCGCGACGCGCTCCTGGAGCCGGTTCACGGTGGGGTCCTCGCCGTAGCAGTCGTCGCCGACCTCCGCGCGGGCCATGGCCTCGCGCATGCCGGGCGTGGGCCTCGTGACGGTGTCGGAGCGCAGATCGATGAGCTTCATGGGGGCGGATGCTAACATCCGCGCCGCCATGCCGCCGCGAGCGAGGGCCCGCCGGCCCGCCGAGGAGAAGCGGGCTCGCGCCGCCGAGATCCTGGACCGGCTCGCGCGCGCCATGCCGGACGTGAAGATCGCGCTGGAGTTCCAGGACGACGTCCAGCTCCTCGTGTCCGTGATCCTGTCGGCGCAGTCGACGGACGCGGGCGTGAACCGCGCCACGCCCGCGCTCTTCGCGGCGTACCCGGACGCGGCCGCCTACGCGCGCGCCCGGCCCGAGGACCTCTGGCCGTACATCCGGAGCCTCGGGCTGTACCGCAACAAGGCGAAGGCGATCGTCGCCGCGATGGCGGCGATGGCGGCCGAGCACGGCGGACGCGTGCCGCGGACCCGGGAGGCGCTCGAGGCCCTGCCGGGCGTGGGCCGGAAGACGGCGGGCGTCGTCCTCGTGCACCTCGGGGCTGCCCATGCGTTCCCGGTCGACACGCACGTCGGGCGCGTCTCGCGGCGGCTCGGGCTCACGCGCGAGATCGACCCCGACCGCGTGGAGCAGGACCTCATGGCGCTCTTGCCGGAGGAGCGCTGGTCCCACGGTCACCAGCTCTTCGTGTGGCACGGCCGGCGGACGTGCATCGCGCGCGCGCCGGCGTGCTCGCGCTGCGCGGTCGAGGACCTCTGCCCGAAGCGCGGGGTGCCGAGGGGGATGCGGCGGTAGACGGCGCAAATTCGTTCGCGCCGGTCCGTCACCCGCCGACCAGAGGGTTCCTGACCCGAAGGCCGGCGAACCGACCGAAGTCCCGGTCCGCGGTCCAGAGCTCTCGAACGCCATGCGCGACGCACAGCGCGGCGATCCT
>DASSQM010000347.1:0-4121 GCA_035702465.1 Anaeromyxobacter sp.
CCGTCCGACGTGGAGAAGCTCGCGCGGACCTCGTCGCCCTCGTTGAGCTGCGCCAGGTCCGCCTGCTCGCCGTTGACGGTGACGTGCGTGTCGTCGTCCACCTTGAACCTGTCGAACGCGTGACCGACCGCCTCGCTCCCCGCGAGCGTCACGTTGTTCCCGCGGTCGATGGCCTCGATGCGCCCCTGGACCTGGCTCGCGCTCGCGGGCGGCGTGGCGGTCGGCTGCGCGGCCGCCGCGGCCGCGGGCCGATCCTGCGCCGCCGTCGCGGTGCCGCCCGGCATCGCGCCGGCCTCGCGCGACGCGCTCCCCGAGTGTTTACACCCCGCGTGCGACATCGCAGCCGCCGCGGCAAACACGACCAGCCCCATTCTCGTTCGCGTCATGCCCGACTCCTCGCGAGTACCCTCGTACTCGTGGTGTATGGGGGGAAGGGGCGCACCCCTCAGAGCAAAGCTGCGAGCGCGCGGGGACGGGGCGCTCGGGCGCCGGGCAGCCATCCGGAAGACGAAAGGCCCCGGGCCGCGAGGCCCGGGGCGACACGCGCCGTGGAGGCGGCGCGTGCCTCGCGCGCTCACCGCGCGACGGTGAGCGCAGCGTCCTGGATCGGCCCGCCGAAGGTTCGCGACTCCGTGGCCGTCGGCGGGTGAGTCGTTCGTTTGGCGGTACAGACACCGTGTCCCTTGCGCGTGGGACACCCTCTCCCGACGGGGCCCAGACCCGGAGAGCCCGATCGCCGGAGCCCGCGAGGGAAGCGGGGTGGATGGATCGCGAGCGGGCTGCTATTCGGGAGCGCCGATGCGCGAGTTCAACTTCGACGGCCTCGTGGGCCCGACGCACAACTACGGCGGGCTCTCCCACGGCAACGTCGCTTCGATGGCGCACGGCGGCCGGGCGTCGAACCCGCGCGCGGCGGCGCTGCAGGGGCTCGAGAAGATGCGGTTCGTGCAAGGCCTCGGCGCGGGCCAGGCCGTGCTGCCGCCGCACCCCCGCCCGAGCCTCTCGACGCTGCGCCGGCTCGGGTTCGCGGGTTCCGACGAGGAGGTGATCGCGCGGGCCGCGCGCGAGGCGGAGCACCTCCTGCGGCTCTGCTCGAGCGCGTCGGCCATGTGGACGGCGAACGCCGCCACGGTGGCGCCGTCGGCGGACGCCGGCGACGGGCGCGTGCACCTCACCCCGGCGAACCTCACGTCGATGTTCCACCGCGCCATCGAGGCGGACACGACGGCCGCGGTGCTCCGCGCCATCTTCGCGGACGAGCGGCGGTTCGCGGTCCACGCCCCGCTTCCGTCCGGAGCGCACCTCTCCGACGAGGGCGCGGCGAACCACACGCGCCTCGCCGGCGCGGGCGGCGCCGTCCACCTCTTCGCTTGGGGGCGGAGCGCGTGGCGCCCCGGCGCGAACGGCCCCTCGCGCTTCCCGGCCCGCCAGTCGCTCGAGGCGAGCGAGGCGGTGGCGCGCCTGCACCGGCTCGCGCCCGGCCGCACCCTCTTCCCTCGGCAAGCCCCCGCCGGCATCGACGCGGGCGCGTTCCACACCGACGTCCTCGCCGTCGGCCACGGCGGGTTCCTCATGCTGCACGAGCTCGCCTTCACGGAGCGCGAGGACGTCCTCGCGCGGCTGCGCGCGCTGCTCGGCGGCGAGCTGCGCGCGATCGTCGCGGCGGAGGCCGAGCTCCCCGTCGCGGATGCCGTGTCCGCGTACCCGTTCAACTCGCAGCTCCTCGAGCTGCCGGGCGGCGCGCTCGCGCTCCTCGCACCGGAGGAGAGCCGCGAGAACCCGCGCGCTCGCGCGTTCCTCGAGCGCGTCGTGGCCGAGGACAACCCGGTCGCGCGCGTCCACTACCTCGACGTGAACCAGTCGATGAACAACGGCGGCGGGCCCGCCTGCCTGCGGCTGCGCGTGCCGCTCACCGACGACGAGGTGCGCGCGGTGAGCGCGGACGTGTTCTTCTCTCCCGCCCTCCACGCGCGCCTCGTCGACTGGGTGCGGCGGCACTACCGCGACCGCCTGCTCCCTTCGGACCTGGCGGATCCGGCGCTCGCGCGCGAGGGCCTCACGGCGCTCGACGAGCTGACGCGCATCCTGCGGCTCGGCCCCGTGTACGACTTCCAGCGGTAGGGCTCCGGGCGGGGCGAGCGCGTCCGGGGCCCCCGGGCTAAGGCGCGGGTCGACCACTCGAAACCGACCTCAGGAGGCCGAGCCATGGGCAAGACGATCGACTTTCCGCGAACCTCCGGTGGAACCGCGAAGGGCTACCTCGCCGAGGCGAAAGACCCCAAGGCGCCCGGCGTCGTCGTGATCCAGGAGTGGTGGGGGCTGCAAGGACAGATCAAGGCGGTGTGCGACCGGCTCGCCGAGGCGGGGTTCACCGCGCTCGCGCCCGACCTGTTCGGCGGGAAGGTCATCCCGTACCACGACAGCGCCGCGGCGAGCGCCACCATGAGCTCCCTCGACTTCAAGCGCTCGACCGCCGAGGACGTGCGCGGCGCCGTGAAGTACCTCGCGGCGCGCGGCGGCAAGGTCGGGCTCACCGGCTTCTGCATGGGCGGCGCGATCACCGTCATCGGCGCCGCGCACATCCCCGAGCTCTCCGCGGCGGTCGACTTCTACGGCATCCCACCCGACGCCGCCGCGAAGCCCGAGGACATTCGCGTGCCGTTCCAGGGCCACTTCGCGGACCAGGACGACTGGTGCACGCCCGAGGTCGTGAAGCAGTTCGAGAAGCGGCTGAAGGCGGCCGGCAAGACCCACGAGCTCTACCGGTACCCGGGCCACCACGCCTTCATGAACTCGGACCGCAAGGAGGTCCACGACCCCGGCGCGGCGAAGCAGGCGTGGGATCGCATGGTGGCGTTCTTCCGCAAGCACCTCGGAGGCGCCGTCGCGGGCGGGCGCTGAGCGAGGCGATCGCCCCCGGCGCCGCGCTCAGGCCTTCGCGCCGCGCGCGCCCGACATGTTCACGGCGCCGTTCAGGCTGGCGCCCTTGTCGACGCGCACCGACGGCGACTCGACGTCGCCGCGCACGCGCGCGGTGTTGAGCAGCTCGACCGCCGTCTTCGCGCGGATGTTGCCGTGCACCTCGCCGTGCACGATCACCGTACCGCAGGTGATGTCGGCGTCGATCCGCGCGTGCTCGCCGACGACGAGCACGTCGTCGGTGATGATGGAGCCCTTGAAGCGCGCGTCGATCCGCACCACCCCGCGGAACTGGAGCTTCCCCTCGAACTCGGCGCCCTCGCCGAGGAGCAGGTCGCTCGTGGACGGGGTCGGCGGCGGGGTGGCCGGGCCTGCGTTCGGGGTGCGGGCGGGGGTCTCGTCGCGGGGAATGAGCGCCATCGTGTCTCTCCTGGGTTCCGCGCACGGCGCAGGCCTCGACAGGCCCCGGCGCCGGGCGACCCATGTGTACACGCGGGGAGCGGGGCGCATTCCGCGGCGGGGTGCCCCCCCGTCCGGCGAAGGACCCGGCGGGGGCTCGCCTGCGGCGCGGCCTCTCCCCGCGGAACGTCCGCGGGGAGGGGGCCGCCCGCCCCTCACAGCGACTTCAGATACTCGACGAGGGCGCCCTTCTCCGCCGCGGAGAAGCTGTCGCCCGTCGCGGCCGCGACGAGCTCGGTGATGGCGTCCACCGCGGACGGCAGATCCGGGAAGCGGTCGTCGTGGAGGTACGGCGCGGAGCGGGACACGCCGCGCAGGCTCGGGACGTGGACGCCGCCGGACAGATCGCCCGCGAGGTCGCCCGTCACGTTCACGATGGCGGGGCCGGTGAGGTCCGCCGATCCGTGGCAGGCGCTGCACATGCCCTTCCCGTTGAAGAGGCGCCAGCCCGCCTCCGCCTTGGCCTCGTCGAACGGGCCCGGAGCGGGCGAGACGATGGAGCGCATCCAGGATTGCAGGTCGAGGAGCTTCTGCGTGTCGAGGTCGTTCCCGGGCTGGGCCACCTCGGCCGCGGCGAGGGCCGCGAGCACCGCGGGGCGCACCGTCGCGCCCGGGCGGAGCGCGGGGGGGAAGTTCCCGAGCGGCGTGCCGAACGCGCCGTTCCCGTGCATCACCACGTCGTAGACCGCCTCCGCCTGGCTCGCGAGGGCGTTCGGCCCGGCGAAGAGCCCGTCCCATCCGAA
>DASSQM010000348.1:0-4076 GCA_035702465.1 Anaeromyxobacter sp.
CATGATCACGCCGCCGTGCGCGAGGTTCACCACGCGCAGCACGCCGTAGATGAGGCCGAGGCCGTACGCCATCGTGGCGTACAGGCCCGCGAGCAGCACCGCCGAGACCGCGAGGTCGACGAGGCGGGCGAGCATCACTTCGCGCAGCGCGGGTTCGCGGCCACGCCCTGCCCCGTCGCGATGTCCTTCGGATAGATGATCGGCGAGGACCCGTTCTGCATGTTCTGCTGCACGACGAAGGCGTTCTGGGCCTGGAACCCGGACTTCGCGTCGAGCGCGAGCGTGCCGCCGGGCAGGAGCGACGGCATGCTGAGGTGCGAGAGCTGCTCCCGCACCGCCTCGCGATCCACCTTGCCGGCCTTCTCGATGGCCGTGAAGAGCGCCCGCGCGCTCTCGTACGCGAGCGCCTGGAACCACTCGGGCTCGCGGCCGCCGTAGCGCGCCTTGAACGCCTGCACGAACTCGCGCGCGAGCTGCGACTTCTCGGCGAGGAGCGGGCTCCACCACACGCCCGACACCACGTAGAGCACGTTCTCCGGGCCGAGCGCGCTGATGGCGGACTTCTCGCTCCCGCGCGCGCCGTAGCTCACCACCTTGTGGCAGAGGCCGCCCTGCACGTACTGCCGGTGCATGGTGACGTAGTCGGGCAGGTGCGCGTCGACGAGGAAGAGGTCCACCCCTGCCGCCTTCACCTTGCCGAGCACGGCGCCGAAGTCCTTCCCGTTCAGCTCGAACGACTCGTCGACGGCGATCTGGTAGGCGCCGCCGCTCTTCTTCACGAACTCGGAGATGCCGGTGCGGAAGTCCTTCCCGTGGGCGGTGTTCTCCCACAGGAGCGCGATCTTGGACGGCTTCGGGAGCTTGCCCGCCTTCTGCTCCCCGTCGATCCACTCCATGAGCGTGCGGCCGAGCAGCTCCACCGGGGCGAGCAGGCCGAACACGTACTTGAACTTGCGCTTGTAGATCCTGGTCGCCGCGCCGCCACCGTTCACGTACGGCACGCGGTTCTGCTCCGCGACCGTGCTCTGCGCCTCGACGAGCGTGCTCTCGTAGGTGCCGAGGAGGAAGTCCACGCGATCGCTGTTCACGAGGCGATCGGCGAGGCTCACCGCCGTCGCCTGGTTCGTGGTGTCGTCCTGGAGGATGAGCTCGACGGGGAGCTTCTTCCCCCCGACCTGGACCCCGCCGTTCTTGTTCGCCTGCTCGAACGCGAGGTCGTAACCCTCCTTGAAGAACCCGCCGATGCGTGCCTCCGAGCCGGTGAGCGGCAGCGTCGCGCCGATCACGATCTTCGCCTTCTCGGCGGCGGGCGCGGCGCCCGGCAGCGCGGCCGAGAGCACGGCGGCGACGAACGCGACGATTCGTACTTGGAGTGCGTGTCGGACGGGTCGGTGCATTGGGCCTCCAGGTGCGGGACGGGCGGAAACCTACCGTGAACGACGGGCGCGGACGCGGCCCGGGCGGGCACCCTCGCGGCGGGCACGTGCCCGCGCCCGAGGGTGCCGGGCGAAACCCGGTCGCGCCTCGCCGCACGGCTCCTCCGGGCGCGGGCACCGGCACGGTGGGCTTCGCATCCCCCCGGGGCGCGGACTAGACTACCGCCCCCGTGCACCCCCTCCTCCCCGACCTCGGCGCGCGGGCCGGCCAGCCCGCCATCCTCCTCGGCGACTCGCGCACCTCGTACGCGGAGCTGGAGCGCGCCGCCCGCGCGCACGCGGCGCGCTTGCGTTCCGACGGCATCCGGGCGGGCGATCGCGTGGCGGTGTGGGCGACGCACGAGCTCCCGACGCTCGCCGCGGTCGTCGGCAACGCGCTCGCGGGCGTCGCGACCGTCCCGCTGAACCCCGCCATCGGGGAGGGAGAGCTCGCGCACGTCCTCCGAGATGCCGCCCCGCGCCTGGTGCTCGCCGCGGACCCCGTCGCGTTCCGGGCGCGGACGCCCGCCGCCGCGTCGATCGCGCTCGGCGGTCCCGCTCCCGCCGTGGAGGGCGCGCCCGCGCCGTCGGACCCTCTGCTCGTCCTCTACACGTCCGGCACGACGGGGCCGCCCAAGGGCGCGGTGATCACGCACCGGAACGCCGCGTTCGACCTCGACGGCCTCGCCGACGCGTGGGCCTGGACGGAGGCCGACGTCCTCGTGCACGCGCTGCCGCTCTTCCACGTGCACGGCCTCGTGCTCGGCGTGCTCGGCGTGCTCCGCGTGGGCGGGACGCTCCGCCTGCTGCCGAGGTTCGGCCCTGAGGCGGTCGCCGCCGCGATGGAGGGCGGCGGCACCATGCTCTTCGCGGTGCCGACGATGTACCACCGCATCGCGGAGCACTGCGAGGCGGCCCCGGCGGACGCGCGGCGCCTCGCGCGGGCGCGCCTGCTCGTGTCCGGCTCCGCGGCGCTGCCGGTGCGCGAGAACGAGCGGCTCTTCCAGCTCTTCGGGCAGCGGGTGGTCGAGCGCTACGGCCTCACGGAGACGCTCATCAACACGTCGGCTCGCCACGACGGTCCGCGCACGCCGGGCGTGGTCGGCCCGCCGGTACGCGGCGTGACGCTCCGCCTCGTCGACGAGCAGCGCAGGCCGATCCCGCCGCACGCCGACGCGCTCGGCGAGGTGGCGGTGCAGGGTCCGAACGTGTTCGCCGGGTACCTGAACCGCCCCGACGCGACGGCGCAGGCGATGGACGGCGAGGGCTTCTTCTACACGGGCGACATCGCGGCGATCACCGACGAGGGCGAGGTGCGCATCGTCGGCCGCCGCGCCACGGACCTCATCAAGACCGGCGGCTACAAGGTCGGCGCCGGCGAGGTCGAGGCGGCCTTGCTCGAGCACCCGTCGGTCCGCGAGGCGGCGGTCATCGGCGTGCCGGACGACGACCTCGGCGAGCGCATCGTGGCGTTCGTCGTGGCGGCGCCGGGCGCGTCCGCGCGCGCCGAGGAGCTGGCGGACCACGTGGCGAAGCTGCTCGCGCCGCACAAGCGGCCGCGCGCCGTGCGCCTCGTCGACGCGCTGCCGCGGAACGCGATGGGGAAGGTGCTGAAGAAGAAGCTCGCGGGACTCTAGGCTTCGCGAGAGGTGCCTCGGCCGGATGTGAGATTCCGGCTGGACGCGACGCCGCGCGCCCCGCGCGGGCTGCGCGCATCGCCCGCGTTCGGGTTAGCGTCGCAGCGAGGAGGAGCGCCATGCCCGGGCTGCGCGTCGTCATCGACGTGGACGACCTCGACGCCGGGGTCGCGTTCTACACGAAGGCGCTCGGGCTCACGCCCGGCCGGAGGTTCGGCGAGGAGTGGGCCGAGCTGCTCGGCGCCCCCGTGCCCGTGGACGTCGTGGCGAAGCCGCCCGGGACGCGCGCCTCCCCGACCGGAACGCGCGCGCTGCGGGCGTACGACCGCCACTGGACGCCGATCCACCTCGACATCGTGGTCGACGACGTCGAGGAGGCGGTGCGCCGCGCGGTCGCCGCGGGCGCGAAGATCGAGGTGCCCGCCGAGACGAGGGCGTGGGGCCGCATCGCGGTCCTCGCCGATCCGTTCGGGCACGGCTTCTGCCTCCTCAAGCTCACCGGGCGCGGCTACGACGTGGCGGGTGGACCGGCGTAGGCGCCGTCCGGAGGACCGAGATGAGCGACATCACGCTGAAGCGGATCGAGGAGATCGAGCCGTACACGGGACCGCGCACCATCCCGGGCATCGCGTTTCGCCCGGCGGCCCGCGCGCTCGGCGTCACCGCGTGGGGGATGAACGTCCTCGATCTCCAGCCGAACGTCACCGGATATCCCGAGCACGATCACGCCAAGGACGGCCAGGAGTGGCGCCTCGAGCCCGGCGTCCTCGTGCGCGTGGGGCCGGGCCAGCGGCGAAAGTTCGTCCCGGGCGCCGAGGGGGCGACGATCCTGGCGATCGGATCGACGCCGGGGAAGGCGTACGAGCCGCGGCGCTGACGATCACGGCGTCCGCCGCACCTCCACGATCGTCAGCTCCGCCGCGCCCCCGGGCCGCTCCACCTCGACGGCGTCACCGGCCTCGCGGCCGAGGAGCGCGCGCGCCACGGGCGACTCCGCGCTCACGAGCCCGCGCTTCGGGTCCGC
>DASSQM010000349.1:0-8819 GCA_035702465.1 Anaeromyxobacter sp.
GATGGGCATCGGCGTCCTGTGGGGGAAGAAGGAGCTCCTCGAGGCGATGCCGCCGTGGCAGGGTGGCGGCGACATGATCCTCTCGGTGACGTTCGAGAAGACGGTCTACAACGCGCTCCCGTACAAGGTCGAGGCCGGGACGCCCGCCGTCGCGGAGGCGATCGGGCTCGCGGCGGCCATCGAGTACCTCGAGGCGCAGGGGCTCGACGCCGTCGCGGCCCACGAGCGGGACCTCCTCGCGTACGCCGTCGACCAGCTCCGCGCCATGCCGGACGTCCGGCTCGTCGGCACGCCCGCGGAGCGCGCCGGCGTCGTCTCGTTCCTCGTCGGCGACGTGCACCCGCACGACGTGGGCACCGTGCTCGACGGCCAGGGCGTCGCGATCCGCGCCGGTCATCACTGCGCGCAGCCGCTCATGCGCCGCTACGGCATCGCCGCCACCGCGCGCGCGTCGGTCGCGCTCTACAACACCCGGGAGGACGTCGACCAGCTCGTCCGCGCCATCCAGAAGGTGCGGGAGGTGTTCGCCTGATGAGCGAGCTGACCGACCTCTACCAGGAGGTGGTGCTCGACCACGGGAAGCGGCCGCGCAACTTCGGGCCGCTCGAGGGCGCCACGCACAACGCCGAGGGGCTGAACCCGCTCTGCGGCGACCACTTCGTCGTGCACGCGAAGGTGGACGGCGACGTCGTCCGCGAGGCGAAGTTCGAGGGGAGCGGCTGCGCCATCTCCAAGGCCTCGGCGTCCGTGATGACGGGGATCGTGAAGGGCAAGACGGCGGCGGAGATCGACGCCATCTTCGACAAGTTCCACAGGCTCGTCACCGAGGGCCCTGCGGCGCTGCCCGGCGGCGGCGAGGAGCTCGGCAAGCTCGCGGTGTTCGGCGGCGTGCACGAGTACCCGACGCGCGTGAAGTGCGCGAGCCTCGCGTGGCACGCGCTGCGCGCGGCGCTCGCCGGGACGCAGGAGCCCGTCTCGACGGAGAGCGAAGGCGAGTGACATGGGCCGCGACGCCGTCCACACCAGCCGGGACGTCGAGGTCCTCCAGGTCCCGAGCGGCTTCCGGATCTCGCTGCCGAAGGGCACCTGGCTCGTCGTGCAGCAGGCGCTCGGCGGCCAGTTCACGGCCATGACGGAGCTGGGCGGCCTCGTCCGCATCGACGGCAAGGACGCAGACGCGCTCGGCCCCGAGTACGTCGCGGAGGCCGAGAAGGCGCAGGCCGAGCGCGCCACCGCCTCCTCCGGCCCGTTCGACGAGGAGAAGGTGTGGGACGCCCTGCGGCAGGTGTTCGACCCGGAGATCCCGGCGAACATCGTCGAGCTGGGGCTCGTCTACGTCGTCGCCGCCGAGAACGCGGAGGGGGGCCACAAGGTCAACGTGCAGATGACGCTGACCGCTCCGGGCTGCGGCATCGGCCCGGTGCTCGTCGAGGACGTGCGCCGCGCGGTGCTGTCCGTGCCCGGCGTCGTCGACGCCGACGTGCAGATCGTCTTCGATCCGCCGTGGGATCCGTCCCGGATGAGCGAGGCGGCGAAGCTGCAGCTCGGGTTCATGTGAGGATCAGAACGTCCGGTCCTCGCCCGGCTTCATCACGACGAGCCGGTCCCCGAGCTTGCGCTTCGCGAGCGCGTCCTTGAGCTGATCCGGGTTGCCTGCGAGGAGCGGGTAGGTCCCGAAGTGCATCGGGACGACGTGCTTCGGGTTCACGTACGACACGGCGAGCGCGGCGCGTCCCGGGTCCATGGTGAAGTGCCCGCCGATGCAGGCGAGCATCACGTCCACCTTGAAGAAGGCCGGGATGAGCTTCATGTCGTCGAACACGTCGGTGTCGCCCGTGTGGTAGATGGTCGGGCCGCCCTGGATCTGGAGCACGTAGCCCACCGGGTTGCCGCTCGCGATCGCGCCGGGCTGGCCGGGCTGGGGCGCCGGGATGGTGGGAGGCGTCAGCTCGGAGCCGTGCACGGCGCCCGTGAACGTGACCTTCGCGCCCGCCTTGGGCAGGTCGATGGTGCCGCCGACGTTGCCGCCGGTCGCGACGGTGGCCTGCTTCTCGGGGTACCCGAGCACGGACACCATGTTGAACTGGAGGCCGTACGGCGCGACGAGCACCGCGCCCGTCTTCTTCGCGATCTCGACGGCGTCGCCGACGTGGTCGCGGTGACCGTGGGTGACGAGGACGTAGTCGACGCGCTGGAGCTCGGCGACGGCGTTCTTGTCGGGGTTCGTCGGGACGGTGAGCCACGGGTCGATGAGGATCACGCCGCCCGACGGCGTCTCGATCCGGAATGCCGCCTGCCCGTACCAGTGGAGCTTCGTCTTGCCCTGGGCCGCGGCCGGGGCAGGGGAGAGGAGCGCGGCCGTGGCGACCGCCGCGCCGAGGATGACCCTGAGGATGGAGCTCCGCATCGCGCCTCCGAGAGTGGATTGGTTGGGGCGCATACCGACGCTCGGGCGCGCGCGCAGGTCCCATGTGGACGTGCACGGTGCGTGGACGCCGGTCGGGGTCGCGGTCGGGGTCGGGGTCGCGGTCGCGGTCGGGGTCGCGGTCGCGGTCCGAGGTCGCGGTCGCGGTCCGAGGTCGCGGTCCGAGGTCGCGGTCCGAGGTCGCGGTCCGCGGTCGGGGCGGAGGCCGCGCCGCCCCGCCGTCTAGCTCTCGACCACGTACTTCAGCACCGTCGACGCGATCCGGATGACGTCTCCATGCCGGAGCGTCTGCTCCTTCACGAGCTTCGAGTTGAGGAACGTCCCGTTCGTGGAGTCGAGGTCCACGAGCACGTGCGCGCCGCCGGAGACGAAGATGCGCGCGTGGCGGCGGGAGGCCTGGTCGGAGGCGATGACCACGGTGTTCGCGGCGTCGCGGCCGAGCGTGGCGTCGTCCTCGCCGAGCGGGAACCGCTGGCCGTTCTGCTCCTTGTCCGCGGAGTGGACGACGACGAGCGTCGCCTTCGGCGCCGCCACGCGGCCGAGGTCCTGGGGGCTCGTGGCCCGGGTCTCGTCGAGGCTCATGCAGAAGGCGTTAGCACGGCCGAGGGGATGGCGAGAAGGGGGAGCCCCGCTCCCCGAGCGGCGCGCCGGGAGCCCGATCGCCCGCCGGAGCACCGGGCGCCCGCTCGCGCGCGGAACGCGGTTCGCGCGACGGAGGGAGCCGCTCGCCCGCGCGTCCGCCGTGCCCACGGTCCCGCGCCCCGTGCCGCGCGTTCGCTCCCTCCCCACCTTTCCGCGGGGCAGAGCAGGTACACACGGGAGGATGGATCGAATGACGCACGTGAATGGTTGGAAGCTCGCGGTCGTGGCGATCGCCGTTGCGCTCGCCGGAACGGCCCGGGCGCAAACGCAGTCGAGCGACACGAGCGGGCGCTCCGGCTCCGCGAGCGACACCACCCGCGGGAGCAGCACGTCGCCCGGTAGCTCCGACACGTCCAAGGGCAGCTCCGCGAGCGGCTCGATGGGTACGACGGGCAGCTCCGACACGTCCAAGAGTGGCTCGATGGGGAGCAGCTCCGACACGTCCAAGAGCGGCTCGGCCGCGACGGGAACCTCGGACACGGCCGGTAGCAGCGCGACCGCGCGCTCCGACACGTCGGGCACGGCCGGCAAGAAGGTCGACAAGAAGTTCGAGGAGAAGATCCAGAAGATCCACGCCGCGAACCAGGCGGAGGTCCAGCTCGGCCAGATGGCCGCGCAGAAGGCACAGTCGCCCGAGGTGAAGCAGTTCGCGGAGAAGCTCGAGCAGGATCACCAGAAGGCCGACCAGAAGCTGACCCAGGCGGCGCAGAGCGCCGGCATCCAGCTCGAGGGCAAGGCGTTCCAGGACGCGCAGAAGGACGCCCAGAAGGACATGCAGAAGCTCCAGTCGAAGAACGAGCAGGACTTCGACAAGGAGTTCGTCTCGAAGATGGAGAAGGAGCACAAGAAGGACATCAAGGACGTGAAGAGCGCCGCGGACGACGCCCGCAAGGCGCACCAGACCGAGCTCGCCACGACGCTCGAGACGATGGCGAACGGCATGCAGATGCACCTCGACCACGCGAAGCAGCTGAAGGACACGGTCGGCAAGGGCAACAAGGCGCAGGGCCGCAGCGGCAAGGCGAGCTCCTCCGATCGCGGCATGGGATCGGGCGGCACCGGCTCGCTCGGGACCGGCAGCAGCAGCGGCACGAGCGGCAGCTCCTCCGGCAGCAGCGCCGCCGGGGGCACGGGCTCGACCGGCTCCTCGACGACCTCCGGCAGCACCGGCTCGCACTCGGACCAGCCGAGCGCGGAGCACCAGGGCACCGGGACCGCGACGAAGGAGAGCAGCGGCAAGTAGGTCGCGCCTGCGGCGTGAGCAGAGCCGAAGCCGGGCGCGCCCAGCGCCCGGCTTCCTCGTCTCCGGTCAGCCGCGCACGAGCCGCCGCGGCACGCGGACGTCGAACTCGGAGTCTCCGCGGCGGATCGCGAGCAGGACGGACGTGCCCTCGGGGCCGCGGATGGCGTCCACGGCGCCGCCGAACCCGAGCTCGGACACGGGCGTCCCGTCGACGCGCAGGATGAGGTCGCCGCGCGCGAGGCCGGCCTCCTCGGCGCCGCCGCGCGGCGCGACGGCGGTGACCACGATCGCCTCGCCGCGGATGGCGACGCCGATGCCGATCCCCGCGAGCTCCGTGCGCGGCTCCTCGCCGGGCGCCACGGCGTGCAGCGCGATCTCGACGGGGCCGAGCTCGGTGCCCGGCGGCGCGACGATGCCGCCGAGGACGCGCGCGTGGTGTCCGGCGGCGGCGGCGTTGAGCGAGGCCCGCGGCGGCAGCCCCTCCAGCGTGAAGCGACCGGCCGCGTCGGACACCGCCTCGGCGAGCACGGGGAACGTCGACGCCGCCTCCGAGAGCGATCCCTCGACCGAGATGCGCGCGCCGGCGAGCGGGGCGCGCGTCGCGTCGTCGAGCACGACCCCGCGGAGGCGACCGCCGCGCACGACGGTCGCGTCCGCCGCCGCCTCGCCGGACTCGGGGACGTCCACCGGGACCTCGGCCGACGGGGCGTACCCGGGCGCCGACACGACGATCGCCGCCGGCCCCGGCTGGAGGTCGTCGAGCGCCCAGCAGCCGGACGGGTCGATGAACGAGCGGGAACGCTGCAGCGGGCGGAAGAGCGACGACGGGCGGCGGCCGTAGACGAGCACCGTGAACGGCGCGACGGCGCCGCCGACCGAGGCGTCGCGCACGCACCCGCGCACGCGGCTCCCGATGCCGAGCTCGATCACCACGTCCCGCGCGCCCGCCTCCACCCTGCGCGCGGCGCCGGCGGCGCGCCCCTCGGCGCGCGCGGTGACGCGGTAGCGCCCGGGATCGAGCCCCGCGAGGTCGAACGCGCCGTCGCCGCCGGAGGTCGTCTGGGCGATCGCCACGCCGGCCCCGCCGAAGAAGCGGTCCGGCTCGGCCACCACGAGCGCGCCCGGAATCGGCGCGCCGCTCTCCTTCGCCACCACGCGCCCCGCCACGTGCACGGGCTGCGCCGGCGCGTCGGCCGTCGGCCGTAGCGTCACGCGGACGCGCCGCTCGACGGTCGCGAGGAGGTCGAGCTCGGCGCGCCCCGGCGCATACCCGGGCTTGCGCGCCTCGACGACCGCGCCCTGCGGCGCGGAGAAGCGGAACTCGCCGGCGGCGTCGGACGTGAAGCGGTCGGGGATCGAGACGAGCGTCGCCTCGCCGCCGACGCCGAGGAGCCGCACCGCCGCGTCGGCGACGGGCTTCCCGTCGGCGTCCACGACCCGGCCCACGATCTCCGTCGCCGGGACGAGGTGGATCTCCACGCCGCGGAGGTGCTTGCCCGCGTGCGCCTCGAGCTCGACGGGGCTGTGACCCCACTCCGGCGCGAACGGCAGGAAGCCGCGCGCCGTGACGGCGGCGAGGAGCCACCGGCCGTCGCCCGGCGGCTCGAACCGGAACGCGCCGTCCGGCCCGGAGCGGGTGGAGGAGGCGGCGCCGCCGCGCGAGAAGGTGAGCTCCGCGCCGGGGACGCCGAGGCCGGTCGCGCGGGAGACGACGCGCCCCTCGAAGCTCGCGGGCGAGGCGTCCGGCGAGCCGCCGGGGGCCGCGGGAGATGCGGGCGGCCGCACCACGATGGGAAGGCGCGACGGCACGGAGGGCGCGGGGGGCGCCGCCGCGGTCGGCGGCGGCTTCGTCCACGTCGCCTTCGACATTCCCTTGCGGAACCTGAGGAAGCCGAGCGTGAGGGCGACGAGGATCGCGACGACCGCCGCCGTCGTGAGGACGCGCGAGCGCCCGCCCCGGTTGGCCATACGCGGAGCTTAACCCGCGCGCGGCCGCGGTATTCCGCCCGCGCGGGCCGCCGGGTCCGGGCCGGTCCGGACGCGAGGCCCCTGCTCCTCGCGAGCCTTGCCTCGTCGGGTCCGGGCGCGTACGCGATGGCGATGTCGCCTGGGACGAGGTGCGCCCGGCTCGCAGCGGCGCTCGCGCTCGGCTGTGCATCGCGCTCCCCCGCCCCTCCCGCGGGTGCGCCGTCCGATGCGAGCCTCGACCTGCGCCTCCCCGACGGCGTCGTCCCGACGCACTACACGATCCATTTCGATCTCGATCCGGCGCACGACCGCTTCCGGGGGGCCGCCGCGATCGAGTTGGAGCTCGGCGCGCCGACGCGGGTCGTGTGGCTGCACGCGCGCGACCTCCACGTGACGAGCTGTGGGTTCGAGACGCCCGATGGGGCGCGAGGAGCAGCCGGGTTCGAGCAGGTGTCGCCGCGCGGGCTCGCGAAGGTGACCCTGCCACGCGCCCTCGGCTCGGGGCGAGCAACCCTCCGGATCGGGTGGGACGCGGCGTTCGGCGACCGCGAGCAGGTGGGGATCTTCCGCTGGCGGGCCGGCGAGGACACGTACGTCCTCGCCGAGTTCCTCTCGGTCGACGCGCGCCGCGCCTTCCCTGCGTTCGACGAGCCGCGATTCAAGGCGCCGTTCGACGTGAGCGTCACGATCCCGGCCGACCACGTCGCCGTCGCGAACGAAGCCGTGGCGGACGAGGTGGTCCTCTCCGGTGGCCGGAAGCGCGTCCGCTTCGCGAGCACGAGACCGCTCCCGGCGTACCTCGTGTTCGTGGGTGCCGGGCCGTTCGACGTGGTCGAGCGGCCGCTCCCGCCGAACGAGGTGCGGAGCTGGACGTTGCCCGTGCGTGGTCTCGCGCCGCGCGGCCGGGGCCGCGAGCTCGGATTCGGCCTCGAGGCCGCCGCGGCGCTGCTCACGGATCTCGAGCGCTGGTTCGGTACCCCGTACCCGTACCGGAAGCTGGACCACGTGTCCGCCGGCGCCTACCCCGGAGCGAAGGAGAACGCCGCGGCCATCCTGTACGGCGACGTCCCGTTCCTGGAGGAGCCGGGCCAGGCGGACGAGGAGCGGCGGCGCACCGCCGCGATGTACGCGGCGCACGAGCTCGCGCACCAGTGGGTCGGCGCGTCCGTCACCGCCCCGACGACGCGCGATGCCTGGCTGAACGAGTCGTTCGCGCACTTCCTGGGCTACGCGATCGCGGACCGATACCGACCGTCCTGGGGCCTCGTCGACGATCGGCTCGTCGCGCTCGAGCGAGCGATGCGCCTCGACGGCCTCGCGAGCGCGCGTGCCATCCGTCCAGCGACCGAGGTGGCGAGCTTCGACGAGCTCGAGACCTGGGCCGTCTACGACAAGGGCGCAGCGGTCGTCGCGATGTTCGAGCGCTGGATGGGCCCCGAGCGCTTCCGCTCCGCGCTCGGCGAGTACGTGCGCGCTCACGCGGACGCATCCGGCAGCGCGGAGGATCTGTTCGCATCGCTCTCCCGCGCGGCCGGCACCGATGTCGCGGTGCCGTTGCGCGACTTTCTCGAGAGGCCGGGAATCCCGCTCATCACGGCGCGCGTCGCGTGCGAGGCCCGCTCCACGCGCGCGATCCTCGCGCAGCGACGCTACGGACCGCGCGGCGCCGACGCTCCGGGCGGCGCGTGGCACGTCCCCGTCTGCGCGCGCTTCGAGCTCGGCGGGGTCACGAGCGAGCGCTGCGCGCTCGTACCGCCGGACGGGACCGTGCTGGAGCTGCCGGGCTGCCCGGACTGGTTCCTGCCCGATGCCGGCGGGACGGGCTACTTCCGGTGGGCGCTCGACGCTCGCAGCGGAGCGCGCCTGCGGGCGGTCGGCCTGTCACGCCTCACCGCGGAGGAGCGGCTCTCGGTCGCGCACAACGCCTGGGCCGCTCAGCGCGCAGGCGCCGTCCCGTACGCGGACGCGATGGACCTGCTCGCGGCGCTCGCGGGAGATCGCTCGGCGGCACTGGCTGCCGTCGCGATGGAAGCGATCCGCCACGGGCGCGATCACCTCCTCGATCCCGCCGACCGACCCCTCGCGACGAAGACCGCGCTGCGCCTCTTTCGCCCGCTGCTGCGCGGCAGCGGTCTCGACGCTCCCGTGGGCGAGGAGGAGCCCGCCCGCCGCCGACGAGTGGAGCTCGTCCGCTTCCTCGTGAACGTGGCGCGCGACCCCGACCTGCGCCGCGAGGCTGCACGGCGCGGCGCCGCCTACGCCGGCGTCGCCGACGGTCGCTTTCACGGCGAGGCCGTCCCCGCCGACCTCGCCGCGACGGCGCTGCGCGTGGCGCTCGAGGAGCAGGGGCCAGCGCTCTATGACGCGCTCTTGCCACGCCTCGCCAGCGTCCGCGGCTCCGAACGCGAGCACCTCGTCGAGGCGCTCGCGCTGGCGGACGCGCCCGCCCTCGGCGCCCGGCCCGCCGCGCTGTGGCGCGACGCGCGCCTCGCGCCCGTCGAGCGCATGTTCCCGGCGCTGCTCGACTACGATCCCGGCGTC
>DASSQM010000350.1:0-7899 GCA_035702465.1 Anaeromyxobacter sp.
CTCCGGGGCGCGCTCGACGCGGCCGCACAGGCCGCGGCGGAGGCGGGCGCCGCCGTCGCGCGGCTGGCCGGCGTCGGCGTCCTCGCGGTGTTCGGGCTCGCGCAGCCGTCCGCGGACGACGCGCTCCGGGCCGTCGCGGCGGCGCGCGCAGCGCGTCGCGCGGTGCGGGCGCAGGGCGGGCTCGACGTGCGCGCGGCCGTCGAGACCGGGCCCGTCCTCGCAGCGTCCCAGGGCGGGCTCGAGCTCGCTGCGCTCGGCCCCACCGCCGAGCTCGTCGAGCGGATGGTCGCCGCGGCGGCGCGCGGCGAGATCCTCGCCGGGCCCACCGCCGGGCCGGCGTCCGGCCTGGCGCGCGCCCGCGCGCTCGCCGTCGGCGGCGCGCAGGTCGAGGTGTTCTCCCCGGCCCCGGAGTAGCGGGCCGGCGGACGCTCCCCCACCCTGCCGTTCTTGCACCGGATGCCGTTTCGGCAGTACACCGGGCGCACGCCGTTCCACCCGGAGGACGCATGGGAGCGCACGCCCGCCCGCCGACCGGAAAGCCCTGTCTCCTCGTCGCGCCCGACCGCGCGCCGGACGCGCGCGAGGCGCTCGCGCGCGCGGGCCTCTCCACGCGGGCCGTGCAGGACGAGCGGCTGGCGATGGAGGCGATCGAGGCCGCCGAGGCGCTCGCGGCGGTGTACGTCCCGCACGACCTCGGCGCGCCCGCCATCGCCGCGATCGTCGCCGCGGCCGGGCAGCGGCCCGGCGACGCGCCGGTGGTGGTGCTGGGAGCGAGCGGCACGGTCCAGGAGGCCGTGGACGCGATGCAGCTCGGCGCCGCGGACTACGTGGCGCCGCCGTACGCGCCGGAGGAGCTCGTGCGGCGCCTCCCCGCAGGCTCGCCGCGCGCGCGATCGCCCCGCCCGACCGCGCACCCGGCCGGCCTCATCGGCGTCGTCGGCACGTCGCCGGCGATGCGGCGGCTCTCCGACGCGATCGAGAAGATCGCGCGGTACAAGAGCAACGTCCTTCTCCTCGGCGAGAGCGGCACGGGGAAGGAGATCATCGCGCGCGCCCTGCACGAGCGCGGGCCGCGCCGCCATCACCTCTTCGTCCCCGTGAACTGCGCCACGCTCGGGCGCGAGATCCTCGAGAACGAGCTCTTCGGCCACGAGCGGGGCGCGTTCACCGGCGCGAACGAGCGGAAGAAGGGGCTCTTCGAGCTGGCCGACGGCGGCACGTTCTTCCTCGACGAGATCGCGGAGATGGACGTGTCCACGCAGGCGAAGCTCCTCCGCGTCCTCGAGCGGAGCGAGTTCCGGCGCGTCGGCGGCACGGCCAAGGTGAAGGTGGACCTCTCCATCATCGCCGCCACGAACCGGGACCTCGAGGGCGCCATCGCGGCCGGCCGCTTCCGGGAGGACCTGTACTACCGGCTCAAGGTCGTGACGCTCGTGGTGCCGCCGCTCCGCGAGCGGCGCGAGGACATCCCGGCGCTGGTCGAGGCCTTCGTCGCCGACTTCAACCGCCGCACCGGCGGACGCGTGACGGGCGTCGCGCCCGCGGCGCTCGAGCTGCTGCGCGCGCACGACTGGCCGGGGAACGTGCGCGAGCTGCGGAACGCGGTGGAGGGGGCCTGCGTGCTCGCACCGGGCGAGGTCGTGCGGGCGGAAGACTTCGAGCTGCTGCGGGGGAAGGCGACGTCGGGACGGAGAGGGCTTGCGGGCCGCGCTCGTCGCGACGGCGCCGGACGTGCTCCCTCGCCTCGACCCTCTCCTCCGGCTGCCGCCGGGGGCGACGCGGACGTGGTCGCGATCCCCATCGGCTGCACGCTCGAGGAGGCGGAGCGCCGCGTGGTCCTCGCGAGCCTGCGCCACCACCGCACGCGCGCGCGGACGGCGCGCGCCCTCGGCATCGGGCTCCGCACCCTCTACACGAAGCTCGCGGCCTGGGGCCCCGACGGCGAAGGTGCCGAATCGGCATGATCGCCCGTCCACGGGGCCCCTCCGGCGACCGGAACACGCCCAACCTCGCGCAATCCGGCGCTGGCCCGGTTCGTGCTCCCGTCCGGGGTCCGTGCGTTCCGCCGCGCCAGAAGCCCCCTCGGTCCTGCTCCTCGCCCTGCCCGGCGACGAGAGCGAGGAGATCTTCGCGGACCTGTCGCGCCGGCGGGACCTCTGCCTCATCCGCGTCGCGAACGCGGCGGCGGCGAACCGGACCATCGAGGAGATGCCGGTCGCGCTCGTCGTCGCCTGCCCCGAGGTCCCGGCGTCCGCGATCGACTCGGTGCTCGAGCACCTCCGGCGCGCGCGGCCGGGCACGCCGGTGCTCGCGGTGCGATCGCGGCGCGCGCAGGAGCCGCCCGCGTGGGCGGGCGCGGGCGTGGCGGTGCTGCGCATGCCGCTCCTCGCGGGCGTGCTCTCGCGGTCGATCGACGTCGTCCTGGGAATGAAGCGGCGCTCGCCGTCTTCACGTTGAGGAAGGGAAAGGAACGAGATGCAGCTCACAGCACGCGATGCGGCCCGGCTCCTCGGCGTCCCCGAGGCCACCCTCGAGCGGTGGCTCCGGACGGGCGAGCTCGCCGCGACGCGCGTGAACGAGCAGTACCGCTTCAACAAGATCGACCTGCTCGAGTTCGCGACGGCGCGGAACCTCGACATCTCGGACGAGCTGCTCGCCGAGGTCGAGCAGCCTGCGCTGCCGAAGCTCGCCGACGCCATCCGCGCCGGCGGGGTCCACCGGGACGTCTCGGGCGCCGACAAGGCGAGCATCCTGCGCGCCGTCGTCGACCGCCTCCCGCTGCAGGGCCCCGCGGACCGCGACCTCCTCCACCGCGTCCTGCTCGCCCGCGAGGCGCTCGGCTCCACCGGGTTCGGGAACGGCATCGCCATCCCGCACCCCCGCAATCCCATCGTGCTCCGCATCGCGAGGCCCGAGGTGGCGATCTGCTACCTCGACCGGCCCATCGACTTCGAGGCGCTCGACGGCAAGCCGGTGCACACGCTCGTCACGCTCGTGAGCCCGTCGACGCGCACGCACCTGCACCTCCTCGCCGTGGTGGCCGCGGCGCTGCGGGACCCGGCGGTGCTCGCGAGGCTCCAGGCGAAGGCGGGCGCGGACGAGCTCGTGCCGGAGATCGAGCGCGTCGAGGCGGGGATGGCGAGGCGCGCCGGGGCGGCGAGGTGACGCTCTACCTCGCCGCGCTCGCCGTGCTCGCCGCCGGCGGGCTCCTCGCCCTCGCCGCGTCGGCGCGCCCGGGGCTCGCCCTCGCCATCGGCAGCGGCGCCGCCGCGCTCGGCTGCGCGCTCGGCCTCGCCGCGTCCGCCGGCGCGCTGCGCGCCGCGCCGGTCGCGCTCGAGCTCCCCTGGCCGGTGCCGAACGGCGCGCTCGCGCTCGGCCTCGATCCGCTCTCCGCGGTGTTCGCCTCGGCGCTCTTCGCGCTCGGCCTCGCCGCGGCGATCTTCGGCGCGGGCTACATGCGCGGGCAGCGGCGCGTGGGCCCGTTCGCGCTCTTCTTCGACCTCCTCCTCGCGTCCATGGGCCTCCTCCTCGCGGCGCGGCAGGCGCTGCTCTTCATCGCGGCGTGGGAGGTGATGACGGTCTCGTCGTTCCTCCTCGTCGCGCACGAGCACGAGGACGCCGGGGTGCGGAGCGCCGCGCGCACGTACCTCGTCGCGTCGCAGCTCGGGACGGCGTTCCTCTTCGTCCTGTTCCTCTCCATGGGGAGCCGGGCGGGCTCCCTCCGCTTCGACGCGTTCCTCGCGCTCCGCTCCGG
Organism: Anaeromyxobacter sp.; assembly: GCA_035702465.1. Classification (GTDB taxonomy): domain Bacteria; phylum Myxococcota; class Myxococcia; order Myxococcales; family Anaeromyxobacteraceae; genus Anaeromyxobacter. The sequence goes on from DASSQM010000350.1 coordinate 3,755, forward strand.
CGCGGCGCTGCCGTCGGCGGTCCTCTTCGGCCTCGCGCTCGTCGGCTTCGGCACGAAGGCGGGCCTCGTGCCGCTCCACGTGTGGCTGCCGGAGGCGCACCCCGCCGCGCCGAGCCACGTCTCGGCCCTCATGTCCGGGGTGCTCGTGAAGATGGGCGTCTACGGGATCCTGCGCACGCTCACGTTCCTGCCGCCCACCGCGCTCTGGCACGGCCTCGTGCTCGGCGGCGTCGGCCTCGCCGGCGCCATGGGCGCGCTCGCGCTCGCGCTCGGCCAGCGCGATCTGAAGCGCGTCCTCGCCTACTCCACCATCGAGAACGTCGGCATCATCGCCTTCGCCGCGGGCCTCGGGCTCGTCGGCGCGGCGCTCCGGGCTCCGGCGGTCGCGGCGCTCGGGCTCGCGGGCGCGCTCCTCCACGTCTGGAACCACGCGATGATGAAGGGGCTCGCCTTCCTCGCCGCGGGCTCGCTCGTGCACGGCGCAGGCACGCGGGACCTCGAGCGCATGGGCGGGCTCCTCCGCCGCCTCCCCGTCAGCGGCGGCCTTCTCGTGCTCGCCGCGGTGGCGCTCGCGGGGCTGCCGCCGCTCAACGGCTTCGCGTCGGAGTGGCTCGTCTACCTCGGCCTCCTGCGCGGCGGCGCGGGCGCGCCGCCCCACCTCGCGCTCGTCGCCTGGCTCTCGCTCGCGGCGCTCGCGTTCGTCGGCGCGCTCGCCGGGATCGCGTTCACGCGCCTCCTCGGCATCGCGCTCCTCGGCGCGCCGCGCAGCGCCGAGGCGGCGCACGCGCACGAGGGCGGACCGCTGCTCCTCGCGCCCCTCGCGCTGCTCGGCGCCGCGAACGTCGCGCTCGCCCTCTTCCCGTCGCAGGCGGTGGAGCTCGTCGCGCCCGCCGCCGCGGAGGTGCTCGGCGTCCCCGCGGGCGAGGTGCTCGCCGCGCTCGCGCCCGGCGCGGCCGCGCTCGCCGGCCCCCTGCGGCTCGGGCTCGCCGCGCTCGTCGTCCTCGCCGCGGTCCTCGCCGCCGCCAAGCGCGGCATGCTCGCGCGGCGGCGCGTCGAGGCGTCCTCGACGTGGGGGTGCGGCTTCGCGCAGGAGAGCGCGCGCGTGCAGTACACCGCGGCGTCGTTCGCCGAGATCGCGCTCGCCTCGGCTGCGCCGAGGACCCTCCGCCCGGCCGTCCGGGTCGCGCCGCCCGAGGGGCCGTTCCCTGCCGCGGCGACCCTCGCGCTCGAGGCCGACGACCCTGCGCGCATCCGCGTCTTCGAGCCCGCGTTCCGCCGCGTCGCCCGCGAGTTCGCGCGCGTGCGCGGCTTCCAGCAGGCGCGCCTCAACCTGCAGCTCCTCTACACCGTGGCCACGCTGCTCGCGCTCTCCGCGCTGCTCTGGCTCGTCCACGGAGGGTTCCGATGACGTCCGCGCTCGTCACCGGCGCCGTCGCCCTGCCCCTCCTGAGCGGGCTCGCGGGCGTCCTCCTCCGGCGCAGCCCGGCCGCGGCGCAGCGCGCCGCGTGCGCCCTCCTCTGCGCCGGGGCGGCGCTCGGGATCGCGGCCGCCGCGGCGGTGCTCGCGGGCGGGGCGCCGGCGGCCGCGCCGCGCCTCGGGCTACGGCTCGACGCGATGTCGGCGCTGTTCCTCCTGCCGATCGCGTTCGTGTCCGGCCTGGGCGCGATCTACGGGCTCCGCTACTTCCCGCAGGGCGAGCGGCGCGGCGCGGCGGTGCGGCTGCAGGTCTTCTACGGGCTCGCCGTGGGCGGCATGCTCCTCCTCGTCTCGGCCTCGAACGCCATCGCGTTCCTCGTGGGCTGGGAGGTGATGGCGCTCTCGAACTTCCTCCTCGTGCTCACGGAGCACGAGAAGAAGGACGTGCAGGGCGCCGCCTTCCTCTACCTCGCGGCGACGCACGTCGGCACGCTCGCGCTGTTCGCGGTCTTCGCGCTCCTGCGCCAGGCCGCCGGGTCATTCGAGTTCGCGGCGATGGAGGGGCTCCGCGGCGACTCCGTGCTCGGCGCGCGCGTCTTCGCGTTCGCGCTCGTCGGGTTCGGCATGAAGGCCGGCCTCATGCCGCTCCACTTCTGGCTGCCGCCCGCTCACGCCGCCGCGCCGAGCCACGTCTCCGCGCTGATGTCGGGCATCGTCGTGAAGACCGGCATCTACGGCCTCCTCCGGGTGACCGGGATGTTCGACGCGCCGCCCGCCTCCTGGGGCACGATCCTGCTCGTCGCCGGCGGGGTCTCCGCCGTCCTCGGCGTGGCGTTCGCGCTCGCCCAGCACGACCTGAAGCGGTTGCTCGCGTACCACACCGTGGAGAACGTCGGCATCATCGCGCTCGGCGTGGGGCTCGCGCTCCTCGGACGCGCGCGCGGCTCGCACGCGCTCGTGCTGCTCGGGTTCGCGGGGGGCGGGCTGCACGTCGTGAACCACGCGCTCTTCAAGTCGCTGCTCTTCCTCGGCGCGGGGACCGTCCACCACGCCACCGGCACGCGCGAGCTCGACCTGCTCGGCGGCCTCGCGCGCAAGCTGCCCGCCACGACCGCGCTCTTCGCCGTGGGCGCGGCGGCGATCAGCGGCCTCCCGCCGCTCAACGGCTTCGTCTCGGAGTGGCTCGTCTACCTCGGGTTCCTCGAGGCGCTCCGGCGCCCGTCCGGCGACGTGCTCGCGTTCGCCGCCGTCGGCGCGCCCGTGCTCGCGCTCGTGGGCGGGCTCGCGGCCGCGTGCTTCGCGAAGGTGGTGGGGATCGTCTTCCTCGGCGCCGGGCGGAGCGCGCACGCCGATCGGGCCCACGAGGCGCCGCGCGCGATGCTCGCGCCGATGGCGGCGCTCGCGGCCGCCTGCGCCGCCATCGGCCTCGCGCCCGCGCTCCTCATGCCGGCGCTCGCGCGCGCCGCGGCCGCGTGGGCGCGCGTCGACGCGCGGGTGCTCGCCGGGCCCGCGGCCCGGGCGGGCTCGAGCGCGGCGCTCGTCTCGCTCGTGGCGCTCGCGCTCCTCGCCGCCGCGGCGGCGCTCTGGCTCGTCCGCCGCAGCAGGCTCGCGGCAGGGAGGACCGCCCCGCCCGTCGAGACCTGGAGCTGCGGGTTCGCGCAGGCGAGCCCGCGCATCCAGTACACGGGCTCCTCCTTCGCGGAGCTGCTCCTGGCGCGCTTCTCCTGGGCGGTGCGGCCGCACGGCGAGGAGCCGCGCCTCGGCGGCCCGTTCCCCGCGGCGGCGGCGTTCCACTCCGCGGTGCCCGACCCGGTGCTCGACCTCGCGCTCGCGCCGGCGGCGCGCGCGTACGAGGGGCTCGCGAGCCGCGCCCGCGTGCTCTACCTGCGCCGCCTCATCCAGTTCCAGATGCTCCTCGTCCTCGTGACGCTCGTCGCGGTCCTCGCCTGGGGGTTCGTGTGGTGACCACGCCCTTGCTCCTCCTCCGCACGCTCCTCCACGTGGCGGCGCTGCTGGCGCTGCCGCCGCTCGTGCTCGGGATCGTCAACCGCACGAAGGCGATCGTGGCGGGCCGCAAGGGCCAGCCGCTCCTCCAGGCGTACTTCGACCTCGCGAAGCTGCTGCGCAAGGGCGCCGTCTACAGCCGCACCACGACGTGGGTGTTCCGCGCCGGCCCCGTCGTCGGCCTCGCCGCGGTGGCCTCGGCGGGCCTCCTCCTCGCCATGGGCGGCGCGCCGGCGCTCGTCGCGTTCGGCGGCGACTTCGTCCTGTTCGCGTACCTGCTCGGGCTCGCGCGCTTCGCCACCGCCCTCGCCGCGCTCGACACGGGCTCGCCGTTCGAGGGCATGGGCGCGGCGCGCGAGGTGACGTTCGCGAGCCTGGCCGAGCCGGCGCTGTTCCTGTGCCTGCTCGTGCTCGCCCGCGCCACGGGGACGCTCTCGCTCACCGGCATGCTCGGCCCGGCGCTGCCGGGCGCCTGGGGGAGCGCGGCGCCGGCCCTCGTGCTCGCCGCCATCGGCATCTTCGTCGTCGCGCTCGCGGAGAACGCGCGCATCCCCGTGGACGACCCGAACACGCACCTGGAACTGACCATGATCCACGAGGTCATGGTGCTCGACCACAGCGGACCGCTCTTGGGGGTGATCCTCTATGCGGCAAGCCTGAAGCTCTTCGTGCTGGGCGGCGTCCTGCTGCACATCATCACCCCCTCGTATGCGGCCATGCGCTGG
>DASSQM010000351.1:0-5880 GCA_035702465.1 Anaeromyxobacter sp.
GCAGGAAGTTCACCCAGGTGCGGCCGGGGCACGCGGACCTCGCCGGCGCGCTCAAGTACGGGCTCGACGACGCCCGCGACGTGCTCGAGCGCGCCAGCGCCCGCTCCACGGCGGTGATCGTCGCGCTCGGCTCGCTCGCGAGGCAGCTCCTCGCGCGCTTCGGCGTGCGCGTCACGTCGCGCGTGGTGGCGATCGGGCCGAAGCAGCGGCTCCCCGGCGCGCCGCCGACGGACGCGGAGCTCGCCGCCATCGAGGCCTCCGACCTGCACGTGGACGACGAGGCGATCGCCGCCGAGTGGCGCGCCCTCATCGACGCGGAGAAGGCGCGGGGCGGCTCGATCGGGGGCGCCTTCGAGGTCTACGCCGAGGGTCTGCCCATCGGGCTCGGCTCGCACGTGCACCCCGATCGCCGCCTGGACGCGCGGCTCGCGGGCGCGCTCTGCGGGATCCAGGCGATCCGCGCGGCGGAGATCGGCGACGGCACGCAGGTCGGCCGCCCCGGTCCCGAGTTCCAGGACGCCATCTACCACTCGAAGGAGCGCGGCTTCTATCGCGAGACGAACCGCGCCGGCGGGCTCGAGGGCGGCATCACGGACGGCATGCCCGTGCGCGTGCGCGGCTACATGAAGCCGATCCCCACGATGCTGACGCCGCTCGCCACCGTCGACCTCGCGACGCGCGAGGCGACGCAGGCGCGCTACGAGCGGAGCGACGTGTGCGCGGTCGCCGCCGCCGCGGTGGTCGGCGAGGCCGCCGTCGCCTGGGAGCTCGCGAACGCGCTCCTCGAGAAGTTCGGCGGCGACGCCGTCGTCGACGTGGAGAAGGCGCTCGAGGCCTATGCCGCTCGGATCCGCTGAGACCCTCGCCGTCGCCGGCATGATGGGGTCCGGGAAGTCCACGGTGGCCCGGCACCTGGGGCGGCTCCTCGGCCGCCGCTTCGTCTGCCTCGACGACGAGATCGTCCGCGCCGCGCGGAAGCCCATCCCCGCCATCTTCGCGGAGGACGGCGTGGGCGCCTTCCGGGCGCTCGAGCGGATCGCGGTCGCCACGCTCCCGGCGGGCGTCGTCGCGGATCTCGGCGGCGGGGCGTTCTGCGATCCGGAGAGCGCGGCGCGCCTCCTCTCCGTCGGCCGCGTGGTGTTCCTCGACGTCTCGGCGCGCGAGGCGGCGCGGCGCATCGGCGGGGCGGGCTCCGAGGTCCGGCCGCTCGCCGCGAGCTGGGAGCTGCTCCTCGCCAGGCGCCTGCCGCTCTACCGGCGCGCCCACCTCGCCGTCGAGGTGGACGCGCTCGCGCCCGAGGCGATCGCGCGGCGCATCGTGGAGGCGCTGTAGTGCGCGCCGCTCGCCGCGCGCACGCCGAGGTCGTTCACGCCCGCCAGGGCGACCGCAGCTACGACGTCGTCGTCGGCCCGGGCGCGGCGGAGGCCATCGCCGCGGTCGCGGCGCGGCACGACTCCGTCGCGGTCGTCACGGCGCGCCCGGTGCTCCGGAGCCCCGTGGCGTCCCGCGCCGTCGCGCTCCTCCGGCGCGAGGCGGGCGTCGCGCTCGTCCACGTCCTCCCCGACGGCGAGCGCGGGAAGACCCTCCGCGAGCTCGAGCGCGCGGCGACCGCGCTCCTCCGCGCCGGCTGCACGCGGAGGAGCCTCGTCGTCGCGGTGGGCGGCGGCGCGGTCTCCGACGCCGCCGGCTTCCTCGCCGCGAGCTACATGCGCGGCATCGCGTGGGCGGCGGTTCCCACGACGCTCCTCGCCATGGTGGACGCGGCGATCGGCGGCAAGACCGCCGTGAACCTCGCCGTGGCGAAGAACGCGGTGGGCGCGTTCCACCCGCCGGCGGCGGTGCTCGCGGATCCGGCCGCGCTCGCGACCTTGCCCGCACGCGAGCTGCGCTCCGGGATGGGCGAGGTCGTCAAGTACGCGGCGCTCCGGCCGGCGCTCCTCGGCGAGGTCGCGGCGCTGGGGCGCCGCCCGCCCTCCCCCGCGCTCGTGGCGGCGTGCGCGCGCACGAAGGTGGACGTGGTGCGCCAGGACCCGACCGAGAAGGGCGCGCGCAAGCTCCTCAACCTCGGGCACACCTTCGGCCACGGCGTGGAGGCGGCGGGCCGGTTCGAGCGGTTCACCCACGGCGAAGCGGTCGCCGTCGGGCTCGCGTTCGCGTTCCGGCTCGCGGCGCGCATGGGCCGCATCGGCCCGCTCGCCGTCGCCGAGGTCGAGGACGCCATCCGCGGCGCCGGGCTGCCCGTCCGGGTACCCGTTCCCGTCGCGCGCCGCGCCGCCGCCCTCATGGGCTACGACAAGAAGCGCACGGCCGCCGGCCTGCGCTGGGTCCTGCCGCGCGCGCGAGGGGCCGCGTGGACGGTGGAGTGGGACGTCGAGGCGCCGCCGGACGCCGTCGCTCGGACGGTGAACGACATCGCGTCCCTTTCGTGACGCGCGGTCGACGTTCCGCTTCCCGGGCCCGCGTTCCGCCGTTTCCACGGACCCGTCTCGCCGCGGGTGACGCGTGCTAGTCTCCGCCCCGGAGGCGCCCGATGATCCTTCTCGTCAACGGCCCGAACCTGAACCTCCTCGGCGAGCGCGAGCCCGAGGTCTACGGCCGGACCACCCTCGCCGAGATCGAGGAGATGGTCCGCCAGGCGGCGGCCGGCTGGAAGGTCCAGATCACGGCCTTCCAGTCGAACCACGAGGGCGAGATCATCGACTTCATCCAGGAGAACCGGAAGCGGGCGCGCGGCATCATCGTGAACCCGGGCGCGCTCACGCACACGAGCTACGCGCTGCGCGACTGCATCAAGTCGGTGGACCTCCCGGCGATCGAGGTGCACCTCTCGAACCTCCACACGCGCGAGGAGTTCCGCACCACGAGCGTCGTGGCGCCGGCGTGCCGCGGCCAGATCAGCGGCCTCGGGCCGCGCGGCTACCTCCTCGCGGCGGAGTGGCTGTGCGCCGAGACCGCCCGGCCGCTCCGCGTGGCGCGGCCCAAGCGTGCGGCGCGGGTCGTGCGGTAGCCGGCCTCCACATCCGGCCGAGGCACTTTTCGCGAAGCGAAATGTGCCCGGCCGCTCCTTACCGGCCACGCAGTTCAGGCGGGCACATGGAGGCGGCGCGGAATGCCCAAGGTCGCGGTGCTCCTCCCCGCGCGCGACGCGGCGAAGACGCTGCGCGCTGCCGCCGTCTCGATCCTCCGGCAGACCGAGCGCGACCTCGCCCTCGTGTGCGTGGACGACGCCTCGTCCGACGCGACGCCGGAGGTCCTCGCGCGGCTCGCCGAGCGCGATCGGCGCGTCGTCGTCGTTCGCGGGCCCGGCCGCGGGATCGCGCGCGCCCTCCAGGCCGGCCTCGCCCGCTGCGACGCCGAGGTCGTGGCGCGGATGGACGCGGACGACGTCGCGCACCCCGAGCGCCTCCGCCTCCAGCTCGAGGCGCTCGCGGCGGACCGCGCGCTCGCCGCGGTCGGCGCGCGGGTGCGGCTCTTCCCGCGCCGGCACGTCCGCGCCGGGATGATCCGGTACGCCGCCTGGGTGAACGCCCTCACCTCCGCGGCCGACGTGGACCGGGACCTCCTCGTCGAGTCGCCGCTCGTCCACCCTGCCGCCGCCATCCGGCGGGAGGCCCTCGAGCGCGCCGGCGGCTGGCGCGACGGTCCGTTCCCGGAGGACTACGATCTCTGGCTCCGCCTCGCGGAGGCTGGCGGCAGGCTCGCGAACGTGCCGCGGCGGCTCCTCGACTGGCGCGAGTCGCCGGGCCGGCTCACGCGCACGGACCCGCGCTACGCCCTCGACCGCCACGTCGCCCTCAAGTGCGCGTTCCTCGCGCGCGGCCCGCTCGCGCGGCGGCGCGAGGTGGCGCTCTGGGGCGCGGGCGAGACGGGGAAGGCGTTCGCCGACGCGCTGCGCGAGCTCGGCGTCTCGGTCGCGCTCTTCGTGGACGTCGATCGCAAGAAGATCGGTCGCACCGTCCGCGGCGGTCCCGTCGTGGGCCCCGCCGACGTCGGACGCGCGCGCGGGCTGCCGCTCCTCGTCGCGGTCGGCGCCCCGGGGGCGCGGGAGCTCATCCGCGCGGAGCTCTCCCGCTGCGGGTTCGAGGAGCTTCGGGACTACCGGTGCGTCGCCTGACCGCGTGAGGCGCGCCGCCGCTCGACCGCGCCCGCGCCGGCGGCTATCGTGGCGTCTGCCGTGGGCGACTTCGATCTCGGATCGTTCCGCCGCGATCTCGCGCGCCGGACCGCGGATGCGGTCCAGGAGCTGCGCCGCCGCATCGGCTCGGAGCACCTCTACGGCTTCGCGCTCGTGACGAGCGGCGAGGCCTGGTTCACGTGGGTGCGGGCTTCCGCCAACACGGAGGAAGGGCTCGCGCGGCGCGCGGACCGGGTCGCGGAGGCGGACCCGCGGTTCCGCGGGGAGTCGGGCCGGCGGCTCCTGCGCTGGGAGGAGCCGGAGTGGGCGTACCACGACTTCGCGGAAGGGGTGCGCGCCGTGGCCCTGCCGGATCCGGCGGGCCGGCGCCCCTCGCTCGACGCGGCCATCTACGACGCCTTCCTCGGCGCGCTCAAGGCCGTGGACCGCGCCGGCCTCTTCGGCCGCGGCGCGGAGCGGGCGTTCCTCACGGTGAACATCCTGTGCGACCGCGCGTCGCCGGCGTTCTTCCGGAAGGGGCTCGTGCGCCTCAACCCGGTGCCCACGGTGGAGCGCCACGAGCACGAGACCGCGCCCGGGCCGTTCGCGCGGTGCGTGAACCGCGCTCCGCGGCGCGAGCGGATGCGCATCTGGCTCGCCCTCTACGAGGACCTGTACATGGAGTGGAAGACCCCCATCGCCGAGGAGGCCCGCGCGCGCGGGTACTCGCCGTGGGAGGTCGAGGACGAGCTCGTGAAGTTCGGGCCGAAGCTCGTTCCGAAGCTCGTCGACATGCTCGAGCACTACGGGTTCGCGTCCGCGTTCGACCACAACCGCGGCCTCGAGACGCGCGAGGTGTGGCTCGCCGGCTCCGCGCTCTTCCTCGCCCGCCGCATCGGCCTCGTCGCCGAGCGCGAGATCGCGCGGCTCCAGAAGCTCGTGGGCGACTTCGTCGAGCGCGATCGCCGGCTGCGGGTCGCCTCGACGCTCGCCGAGAACGTCGCGCGCGTGCTGCACGAGCTGCGGCCGCGCCGTTTCCCGCCGACCGTGATGGACCCGCTCACCTACAAGCTGCTCAACCCCGAGCCGTACCTGCTCCGCGCGCGGCCGGAGCGGCTCGGGGGCGCGCGGCCGGGAGCGGGCGCCGGTCACCGCGCATAGCCGTAGCTCCCGGTGTCGACGCGCAGGAGCCGGCCGTCCTCGAACGTGAGATGCCGGACGAACGCGGCGGGCCCGAAGTCGTACGTCCACACCTCGACGAGCACGCTGACCGACTCGGTCAGGACGCGCCCGTGCTCGCCCATCACGGCGCGCGTGCGCAGCTCCTCGGCGGCCTCGCGGAACGCCGGGTCACCGCAGCGCGCGAGGACCTCGTACGAGGTCTCCCCCTCGTGGAAGACCGGCTGGGCGCAGCGCGCGCGAGGGATGGGAGGCCGCGCCACCGCGGACGCCGTGCCGTAGCCGTAGCCGCCGCGCTCGGTGCGCACGACCTTGCCGCCCTCGAGCTCGGCGATCTGGATGAACCGGCTCCTGCCGAAGTCGTACGTCCAGCGCTCGACCCTCGCGACGACGCCCCGGCTCGCGGACGGGAAGCCCCTCCGCTCGAGCACGGACGCCGAGCGCTCCACGAGCTGATCCTCCTGGAGCGTGGGCCAGCCGCACTTGCCCACGAGGTCGAGCTTCGAGTCGCCGGCGGAGACGATCCCGCCGTCGCAGGAGAGGGAGTCCGCCGCGGCGACGGCGGGGAGGAGCGCCGCGGCGAGGCC
>DASSQM010000352.1:0-3206 GCA_035702465.1 Anaeromyxobacter sp.
TCTCCGCGCGCCGCCGAGCGAGGAAGCCCTGCGGGGCGGCGGCGACCCTGGGAGAAGGCTCCGGGTCCGCGGCCGCCCCGGCGCCCTCCGGCGCGGCCCGCGGCGGGAGCTCGGGCCGCGGGGCGCGGCGCCGCCCGCGGCGGTCGGCGTCGCGGCGCGGCTCGAGCGTCCAGTGGAAGAGGCGCTTCACGACGAGCGTCGCGTACGCCCCGGGCTCGAGGGTGAACGCGACGTTCACGCGGAGGCGGCCCTCGTTCAGCTCGTCCTCGCGCGCCTCGCCCACCGCGAGGCGCCCGGGGAACACGGCGAGCGGCCGCTCCTCGGGGTCGAAGTGGATCTCGGGCGTGCCGGGCACGGCGAGGTCGGCGAGCGTCATGTCCTCGCGGCAGAGCACCGAGAGCGCGGCGCGCTCGACCTGCGGGTCCGCGAAGACGGTCGCGGGCGCGAGCAGCGGGAACGTCCGCACGTGCAGGAGGCGCGCCTGGTCCTGGTCGAGCTCCCGCGGGAAGAGCAGCGTCCCCGCCTGGTAGCGCAACGCGACGAGCCGCTGGATCCCGACCACCTCGCGCAGGTACTGCTTCACGCCCTCGTTCCAGAGCCAGCTCTGGTACGCGAAGACTTGAAGTCCCCGCCAGCGCGGCTCGGTGCGCAGGAGCGCCCCGCGGAAGTCCTGCGGGTGCGCCCGCAGCCACTTCACGACGGCCTGGTAGCGCTCCGCGCCGGGGTGGGGATTCCGCCGCCCCCACTCGCCCCAGTGCTGCCTCCAGAAGTCCTTCACCTTCGCGTCGCCGGAGTGGTCGAGCTCGGAGGGGCGGGCGAGGACGTTGCGCAGCGCGGCCTCGAAGTCCCCGCGCATGAGGTCCTTCACGATGAAGCCCTGGCCGTGCTTCAGCGAGCCGAACCGCTGCGAGTCGAAGTAGTTCACGACCCCGAGCCGGCGCACCTCGGCGACGGACGAGGCGAGGCGCGCGAGGTCCTCCTCGGAGAGATCGCGCACGGTGACCGCGAAGCGGTTCGAGGTGGTGTTCGCGGCCGAGAGCGGCGTGCGCGAGCGCCCGAGGGGCTTGAGGCGCAGATCGGGATCCTGGACCTCGACCGGCCGGCTTTCGATGGCGACGAGCTGGGTGGTGCGGCCCTGCTTGTCCTTGAGGCCGCAGTAGCTCACCGCGGCCTTCGGGATCTTGAATCGCGCGCAGATGCGGTCGACCGCCTCGAAGGTGGACAGCTTCTGCTTGTCCATCAGGTAGACGAAGTGCTTTCCGCGCGGATCCTCGTCGAAGCGCCAGGACTCGGCGACCTGGAAGTCCTCGGGCTTCTGCTTGAGCCTCATGGCGGCGTGAGTAGCACGGGTGGGCGGCGGCGCGCGGCCGGAATCGCCGCAGCCCGCGTCCCCGGGCTGGCCAAAGGGCGCGGGCGGGGGTATGCAGCATCCATGGGCTTCGTCGAGCTCCTCCTCATCCTATTCCTCGTGCTCCTGTTCTTCGGCGCGGGCAGGCTGGGCGGGATCGGAGGGGCGCTCGGCAAGTCGCTGCGCAACGTGAAGGACGCGGTCTCGGGCGGGCAGCACAAGCCGCCGCCGGCGAGCGGGTCGAAGGGCGAGCTGCCGCCGCCCCGGAGCTGAGGGCGGCGCGCTGCCCGCTGCGGCCGGGCATCGCGCCCGCCGCGGGCCCGGCTCAGGCCTTCTGACGGTAGAACAGGGTGATCGTCAGGCAGTGGAACTCGTCGTCCGACGACTGCGTGACGACGCGGTCGACGATCTCGAGATCCGTGTTGGAGCGGAGCCAGCGCGTCACGGTCTCGCCGAGCTCGTCGCGCTCCTTCGCCTTGGTGGCAGAGAAGACCTTCACCCCGGTGAACGACATCGCGCTCCCTGACTCGCTCACGCACGCACCCCGGCCGGCGCGACCCCAAAAAACATTGCCAGACGGGTCACCGTGTGTCAAACGGCGTTCCGCGCCAAATCCCCGTGGCGCCTCGCGGTTTTTCGCGCGACCCCCTTCGGCTTTGCCCGCCCGGCGCCCGCTCCCTACATTTCGCGCGCGGCGCGTGCGGCTGCGGAGGGGCGATGCAGGAACCGAAGAAGGCCTTCGCCGTCGAGTTCATCAACCAGATCCGTACGATGGATCCGGCGGCGCTGAACGCGCTCATCGTGCGCGAGGCCGGCGAGGAGCTCGCCCAGTTCTTCCTCTCCTACGCTGCGAGCCTCATCTCGAAGGACCCGCAGCGCGTCCTGGAGAACACCTCGAGCCTCATGCTCATGGGGTATCTCATCCGCGCCGCGGAGGAGCGGCGCGAGCGCCGGGCCACGGCCTTCGCCTGATCCGAGGCGGTAGCGAGCCCTCGGCCCCCGTGCTAATCCACGGTCCTCCGCCGGGGGCCGCGCAATGCTCATCGACCTGCACGTCCACAGCAACCACACGCGGGGCGGCACGCTCGCGCCGCGCGACGTGGTGCGGCGCGCCAAGGAAGCCGGGCTCGACGGCGTCGCCTTCACCGACACGAACACGCTCGACGGCCTCGAGGAGATCCGCGCCGCCGGGCGCGACGAGGGCTTCCTCGTGCTGTGCGGCGTCGAGGTGGCGACGGATCGCGGGCACTACCTCTGCTTCTTCCCGGATCCCGCCAAGGTGCCGGCGCCGCCGCAGCTCTTCGGCTCCGCCACGCCGTGGCCCGTGCGAGACGTGCTCGCGAAGGTGCGCGAGCTCGGCGGCGTCGCCGTGGCCGCGCACCCGTACGACAAGACCGTCGAGAAGCCGAGCGGCGACTTCATCTTCACGCTCGAGGGGCTCTCCGCCATCGAGGGGCTGAACGCGCGGCGCAAGGGGCCGGCGAACGATCTCGCCGTCGAGGCGGCGGACCACATGAACCTCCCGTGCACCGGGGCGTCCGGCGCGCTCGACTCGCTCGACGACATCGGCAAGGCGGCGACGCTCTTCAAGGAGCCGGTCGCGTCCGAGGCCGACCTGGTGCGCCAGCTCCGCGCCGGCACGGTGTTCTGCGTCGCGATCGGCGTCACGCCCGCGGGGCCGGACCGCGGCGGCCGCGGCGGCGAGCGGCGCGGGCGCGACCACGGCGAGCGCCGCGAGCAAGGGGAGCGGCGGGAGCACGGGGAACGGCGGGAGTACGGGGGGCGCAGGGGCGGGGGGCCGAGGGAAGGCGGCGGGAGGCGCGGGGGCGGCGGCAGTGGGCGGGGAGGCGGGGGGCAC
>DASSQM010000353.1:0-9452 GCA_035702465.1 Anaeromyxobacter sp.
CCAAGGTCGGCGTCCTCATGGTGTCGAGCGGCCTCAGCGGGAAGCCGCTCCACCCGACGAACCTGCACGTGAACAAGCGCCTCTTCCCGAACGACACCGTGCAGGGCCGGCTTCCGGATCCCGGGTGGCTGGACCGGTGGCTCGCGGAGCAGATCCGGTTCGACAGGCAGTGCGAGGAGCGCGTGGTGCGCGCGATCCTGCGCAGCCTCTCCGCGCTCTTCGGAGAGAGGTTCGAGACGGCGCGCGACCTGAACCGGTTCCGCAAGGGCGGGTCCGTCTCGGAGCGGCCCGCTGCGGTGCTCTCACCGGCAGCCGCCGGGTCCGACGTCGGGTAGGTTTCCCCGGCCGGGGCGTCCGTCATTGCGGACATGCCGCTCGACGCTTCGTCCGTTATAGTGGACAGATTCCGTCGACGCGGAACCGGCCGACCTGGCCGGCCGCCGAGGAGACCCGCCCATGGCGCGCGTATACGAGGACAACACCAAGAGCATCGGCCGCACGCCGCTCGTGCGGCTCAACCGCGTCACCCAGGGCGCCGGCGCGACCGTGCTCGCGAAGATCGAGGGCCGGAACCCCGCCTACTCCGTGAAGTGCCGCATCGGCGCCTCGATGGTGGAGGCCGCCGAGCGGGACGGCATCCTCGTGCCGGGGTCGCGCGCGCGTACCATCGTCGAGCCGACGAGCGGCAACACCGGAATCGCGCTCGCGTTCGTGGCGGCGGCGCGCGGGTACCCCATCGTCCTCACGATGCCGGAGACGATGTCGGTCGAGCGCCGGCGCATGCTGCGCGCGTTCGGCGCCGAGCTCGTCCTGACCGAGGGCCCGAAGGGCATGCCCGGCGCGATCGCCAAGGCGGACGAGATCGTCGCAGGCGATCCGAAGAAGTACTTCATGCCCCAGCAATTCAAGAACCCCGCGAACCCCGACGTCCACTTCCGGACCACCGGTCCCGAGATCTGGGACGACACCGACGGCGCGGTCGACATCCTCGTCTCGGGCGTCGGCACCGGCGGCACGATCACCGGCGTCTCTCGCTACTTCAAGCAGGTGAAGAAGCGGCCGCTCCGGGCCGTCGCCGTCGAGCCGATCCACTCGCCCGTCCTGACGCAGATCCGGAATGGCGAGCAGCCCAAGCCGGGCCCGCACAAGATCCAGGGCATCGGCGCCGGGTTCAAGCCCGACGTCCTCGACCTCTCCCTCGTGGACGACGTCGTGACGGTGTCGAACGACGAGTCCGTCGAGATGGCGCGCCGCCTCCATCGCGAGGAGGGCATCACCGCCGGCATCTCCTCCGGCGCGGCCGCCGCCGCCGCCGTGAAGGTGGCCCAGCGCCCCGAGTCGAAGGGGAAGGTCATCGTCGTCGTGCTGCCGGACGCGGGCGAGAGGTACCTGTCGAGCGTGCTGTTCGAGGGGATCCCGGCGTAGCGCCCGCTCGCGCTCCGGACCCAGAGTTCCTTTCCCGGCCATTCGCGCGGCCATGCGCCCGCGCGGGACGGCGGCTAAGACCCCGCCATGCCCGCCCGGCCGAGGCGCCACCGCCACGAGCTCGCGCTGCGCGCGTTCGCCCTCACCTATCCCGAGACCCAGGAGGACTTCCCGTGGGGGCACCGCGCGCTCAAGGTCCGGGGCAAGATCTTCGCGGTCATGGGCAAGGACGAGCCCGCGCTTTCGCTTTCGGTGAAGCTTCCTTTCAGCGCCGAAGGCGCTCTCCAGCTGCCGTTCTGCGAGCCGACGCACTACGGCCTCGGCCGGAGCGGCTGGGTCACCGCGACGTTCGCGCCGCGCGCCGCCGTCCCGCTCGACGTCCTCCGCTCGTGGATCGACGAGAGCTACCGCGCGGTGGCGCCGAAGCGGCTCGTCCGGGGCCTCGCCGCCCGAGCCGGCGCGCGCCTCGCGTCCTCCGCCACGCGCGCGGCGAAGCGCCTGTTCGGGCGGGTCGCGGCGCGACCCCCGGCCGCGAGATCGCGCGCGCGCGCCTCCGCACCATCCCCGTGACCCTCCCGCACGCCTGGTTCATCACCTGCCGCAGCCGCGACCTCTCCGACCGGCCGCTCGGCGTCGTCCTCCAGGGCGCGCCGGTCGTGCTGTTCCGCGGCGCGGACGGCCGGCCCGCCGCGCTCGAGGACCGCTGCCCGCACCGGAACGCGCCGCTCTCCGCGGGCCGAATGCGCGGCGGCGAGCTCGAGTGCGGGTACCACGGCTGGCGCTTCGACGCGCGCGGCGCCTGCGTCGCGGTCCCGGGCCTCGCGCACCAGCCGGCGCGCCCCGCGCGCGCCCCCGCCTTCGCGTGCGTGGAGCAGGACGGCTACGTGTGGACGTACGCCACGGCCGACGCGGATCCGCGCGGCGCGCCCTTCCGCTTTCCCCACCTGGGCGACGCCGGCTACACCGCCGTCCGGCGCGAGTTCACGGTGCGCGCGAGCCTGCGCGCCGCGCTCGAGAACGTCCTCGACGTCCCGCACACGGCCTTCCTGCACGGCGGGCTCTTCCGCACGCGGGCGGCGCGCGCCGACGTCGAGGTGGTCGTCCGCCGTCGCGTCGATCGCTGCGAGGCGGAGTTCATCGGCGAGCCGAGGCCGCAGGGGCTCGCGGCGCGGCTCCTCGCGCCGCGCGGCGGCGTCGTCACCCACGTCGACCGCTTCCTCCTGCCGTCCATCGCGCAGGTCGAGTACCGCATCGGCGACGCGAGCCATCTCGTCGCGACCACCGCGGTGACGCCGCAGGGAGACGGCCTCCTGCGGCTCTTCTCCGTCGTCACGTTCCGGCTGCCCGTCCCCGGCTGGCTCGTCGCGCCGGTCGCCTCGCCCCTCGCGAGCCGCATCCTCGCGCAGGACGCCCGCATGCTCGCGCTCCAGGCGGAGAACGTCGCTCGCTTCGGCGGAGAGCGCTTCGCGAACACCGAGCTCGACGTGCTGGGCCCGCAGATCGCCCGGCTCCTCGAGGCCGCGGAGCGCGGCGGCGAGCTCGCCGCCGCCGATCGCCTCGAGCACGAGCACCGCGTGAGGATGCGCCTGTGACCGCTCCCTTCGCGCTCGCGGACGGCCACGCCGACTCGCTCATGTGGAATCGCGATCTCACAGTCCGTCAACGGCGCGGCCAGATCGACTTCCCTCGCCTCGCGGAGGCGAACGTCCGCATCCAGTGCTTCACCGTGGTGACGCGCGGCTGGCCCGTCGTCGACGGCATGGCCGCGCTCGCCACGCTCCGGGGCTGGCCCCACGACGCGCGGCGTGGCCCGTGGGCCCGCTGCCTCTTCCAGCTCGACCGCATGCGCGTGCTCTGCGATCGCTCGTGCGGAGCGGTCCGGCTGGCCGCGACGTCCCGGGCGCTGGAGGAGAACCTCGCCCAGGGCCGCATCAGCGCCGTGCTGGGCGTCGAGGGCGCGCAGGCGCTCGAGGGCCGCGCCGACCGCGTCGCGGAGCTCCGCGCGCGCGGCGTCGCCTTCATGAGCCTCACGCACCTGTCGAACAACGAGCTCGGCGGCTCCTCGTCGCCGCTCATGGGCGATCGGCCGCTCACGCCGCTCGGCCGCGAGGTCCTCGACGCCATGGTGGCGGCCCGCATGTCGGTCGACCTCGCCCATGCGTCTCACCGCACCCTCCGCGAGATCGCGGCCGCGCGCCCCGACGCCCGCCTCTTCTGCTCGCACGCCGGCGCGTCCGGCGCGCACGCGAGCTGGCGCAACCTCGACGACGCGGAGCTCAGGCTCGTCGCCGATCGCGGGGGCGTCACGGGCGTCATCTTCGCGACCATCTACCTCGGAGGGCGCGAGATCGACGACGTCGTCCGGCACGTCGAGCACGCCGTCGACGTCGCCGGCGAGGACGCGGTCGCGCTCGGCTCGGACTTCGACGGCCTCGTGCCGATGCCGCGCGGCGTCCGCGACGTCACGGACGTCCCGCGCATCGTCGACGCCCTCGCGCGCCGGCGGCCGGCCTCGGTCGTCGAGAAGATCGCGTGGTCGAACTGGCGGCGCTTCTTCCGCGAGACGCTCGGCGGCTGACGAACGGACGTTCCGCGAGCACCCGCTTGGGCAAGGGCCGCGCGTTGCCGCCGCCGCGCCGCCGCGCTAGTCGAAGCCGACACCGGACCGGGAGGCTCCCATGCGCAGGCTCGTGCTGCTCGCGGTGCTCGTGCCCACGGCGCTCGTACGCGCGGACGACAAGGCCCCGGCCCCGCCCGCGGGTGACGCCGATCCGATGATGGGCTGGACGCCGAAGAAGGTCCTGCGCGAGGCGCAGGACCGCAGGGAGATCGCCGCGCTGATCCAGGCGATGGACGAGGCGGGGAAGAAGGGCGACCTCGCCGCCGCCGCCGCGCTCGTCGACTTCCCGGTCCTCATGATCACCGACGACTCGAAGGGCCAGGCCTCCTCGGTCGCGTGGTCGCGGGAGCAGTGGACCCAGGTGATGGAGCCCTTCTACAAGCAGCCGATGCCGGGGCGGGTGACGCACAAGCCGCTCGTGTTCCTCGCGAGCGACTCGCTCGCCTCGCTGAACGACACCGTCACCATGACGATCGGCAAGAAGTCGATGACCTCCCGGAACACCACGCTCCTCGTGCGCAAGGACGGGAAGTGGCTCGTCAAGGCGATGATGGAGGGCGGCTGGGGCGACATGATGGCCGGCGGCGCACCGGCGCAGCAGGGGGCCTCGGGATCGAAGTGATCGCGCGAGGGCGGCGTGGCGACCGTGACCTTCACCGCAACGCTCGAGCGCCACCTGTCGGCGCCGCCCGTCGAGGTGACCGGCGCGACCGTGCGCGAGGCGCTCGAGGCGGCGTTCCGCGGCAACCCGAGGCTCCGCGGCTACGTGCTCGACGACCAGGGCCGCCTCCGCAAGCACGTCGCCGTCTTCGTGGACGGCGAGCCGGTCGCCGACCGCGACGGCCTCGGCGACCGCATCGGGTCCGCCGCGAACGTCTTCGTCATGCAGGCACTCTCCGGGGGAGCGTAGGCCATGTCCGACGAGTCGATCCACGTCGCCACGCGCAAGGGGCTCTTCCTGCTGGAGCGCCGCGGGGGAGCCTGGCGGATCGAGCGCGTCTCGTTCCTCGGAGATCCGGTCGCGAAGGTGCTCGAGGACCCGCGGGACGGACGGCTCTACGCCGCCCTCGCGCTCGGCCACTTCGGCGCGAAGCTGCACCGCTCCGACGACCGCGGCCGCACGTGGAGGGAGGTCCAGGCGCCGAGCTTCCCGGCGGAGGCCGCCGCGGCGGACGGCTCGACGGCACCAAGCGTGAAGCTCGTCTGGGAGCTCGTCCCGGCCGGCGATCGCCCCGGCGCGCTCTGGGCGGGCACCCTCCCCGCGGCGCTCTTCCGCTCCGGCGACGGCGGGGAGTCGTGGCAGCTCGTGCGCTCGCTGTGGGATCGCCCCGAGCGCAAGGCCTGGATGGGCGGCGGCTACGACGAGCCGGGGCTCCACTCGATCGCGGTGGACCCGCGCGATCCGCGGCGCCTCTTCTGCGGCATCTCGACGGGCGGCGTCTGGGCGACCCGCGACGGCGGCGAGACCTGGGAGCTCCGCGCGAGGGGCATGTACGCCGAGTACATGCCGCCGGAGAGGAGGGAGGACCCGAACGCGCAGGACGTGCACCGCCTCGCGCTGTCGCCGTCGTCACCGGAGGTGATCTGGGCGCAGCACCACAACGGCGTCTTCCGCACCGCCGACGGCGGCGCACGCTGGACCGAGGTCACCGCCATCCGCCCGTCCAAGTTCGGCTTCGCGGTCGCGGTCCATCCGAAGGACGCGGACACCGCCTGGTTCGTGCCGGCCATCAAGGACGAGCGCCGCGTCCCCGTCGACGGGAAGCTGGTGGTCGCGCGGACGCGCGACGGCGGACGGAGCTTCGAGGTGCTCCGCGACGGCCTCCCGCAGGAGCACGCGTACGACCTCGTCTACCGCCACGGCCTCGCCGTCGACGCCACGGGCGCGCGCCTCGCGATGGGGTCCACCACGGGGGGCCTGTGGACCTCGGACGACGCCGGGTCGAGCTGGCGCCTGGTCTCCGCCCACCTCCCGCCCATCCACCACGTGGCGTTCGGAGCCTGACTCCCTCCGCCCCCGGAGCGCGGTATGATCGCCAGCCGGTTCCCGGAGGCGGCATGGGGCGTTCGGGCACGACGGGTCAGCGGCTCGCCGCCATCTTCATGATGGGCGGCGTCCTCCTGAACTACCCGATCCTCTCGCTCTTCAGCCGCCCCGTCGACGTGGCGGGCATCCCGCTCCTCTACATCTACGTGTTCGCCGCGTGGATCCTCCTCGTCGGCCTCCTCGCGCTCGTCATCGAGCGCACGCGGGACTGAAGGCGGGCGCGTGCTCAAGGGCCCCGTCATCGTCCTCGTCTCGTTCGCCTACCTGGGCATCCTCTTCGCGATCGCGTACGTGGGCGACAAGCGGGCCGAGGCGCGCCGCTCCATCATCGCGAACCCGTACATCTACGCGCTGTCGCTCGCGGTGTACTGCACCACCTGGACGTTCTACGGCAGCGTCGGGCGCGCCGCGTCGAGCGGCATCGGCTTCCTGCCGGTGTACCTCGGGCCGACGCTCACCGTGGCGCTGTGGTGGTTCGTGGTGCGGAAGATCATCCGCATCTCCAAGACCTACCGCATCACCTCGATCGCGGACTTCGTCGCGACGCGCTACGGGAAGAGCCAGGGGCTGGGCGGCCTCGTCACCGTCATCGCGGTCCTCGGCGTCATCCCGTACATCTCGCTGCAGCTCAAGGCGATCTCGTCGAGCTACACCATCCTGCTGCACTACCCGGCCATCGTGATGCCGGCGAAGGCGGTGGCGCGCTCGTTCCTCTCGGACAGCGCGCTCTACATCGCCGCGATGCTCGCCGCGTTCACCATCCTGTTCGGCACGCGCCACCTCGACGCGACCGAGCGGCACGAGGGGCTCGTCGCCGCCATCGCGTTCGAGTCGCTCGTGAAGCTCCTCGCGTTCCTCGCGGTGGGCGCCTTCGTCACGTTCGGCATGTTCGGCGGCTTCGGGCACATCTTCCAGGCGGCCCGCCACGTGCCGAAGCTGGAGGGGCTCCTCACGGTGGGCTCGACGGGCGGCAGCTACGGCACCTGGGCGTTCCTCACGGTGCTGTCGATGCTGTCGATCCTCTTCCTGCCGCGGCAGTTCCAGATCGCGGTCGTCGAGAACGTGGACGAGCGGCACATCGCGAAGGCCACCTGGCTCTTCCCGCTCTACCTCCTCCTCATCAACGTCTTCGTGCTGCCGGTGGCGCTCGCCGGGCTGATGCGCTTCGCGGGCGCCGGCGTCGACGCGGACACCTTCGTCCTCACGCTGCCGATGTCCGAGCACCAGGAGGCGCTCACGCTGCTCGTGTTCATCGGCGGCCTCTCGGCCGGCACCGGCATGGTGATCGTCGAGACGATCGCCCTCTCGACCATGGTCTGCAACGACCTCGTCATGCCCGTGCTCCTGCGCCAGCCGTGGATGAGGCTCCGGCGCGACGTCTCCGGGCTCCTCATCCTCATCCGGCGCGTCGCCATCGCGGGCATCCTCGTCTTCGGCTACATCTACTTCCGCGCCGCGGGCGAGGCGTACGCGCTCGTCGCCATCGGCCTCATCTCGTTCGCGGCGGTGGCGCAGTTCGCGCCGGCGATCCTGGGCGGCATCTACTGGAAGGGCGCGACGCGCGCGGGCGCGTTCGCCGGGCTCGTCGGCGGCTTCGCGGTGTGGGGCTACACGCTGGCGCTCCCGTCGCTCGCCAAGTCGGGCTGGTTCCCCGCGGCGTTCCTCACGGACGGGCCGTTCGGGCTCGAGCTCCTGCGGCCCCAGCAGCTCTTCGGCCTCACCGGCTTCGACGAGCACTCGCACGCGCTCTTCTGGAGCCTGCTCGTGAACGTCGCGCTGTACGTGGGCGTCTCGCTCGCGTCGCGCGCCGGGGTGGCGGAGACGCAGCAGGCCGCGCTCTTCGTCGACGTGTTCACCCGCACGCACGGGTTCGAGCCGGCGCGCACCTGGCGCGGCAGCGCCTCGGTGCAGGACCTCCTGCCGGTCACCGGCCGCTTCCTCGGGCCGGAGCGCGCGCGCGAGGCGTTCGCGGCCTACGCGCGCCGGCGCGGCCTGGCGGCGCCGGAGGACCTCCCCGCGGACGCGGACCTCGTCCAGTTCGCAGAGACCCAGCTCGCCGGCGCCATCGGCGGCGCGTCCGCCCGCGTGATCATCGGCTCGGTCGTGCAGGAGGAGCCGCCCAGCATCGACGAGGTGATGGACATCCTCGACGAGGCCTCCCAGGTGCGCGCCTACAGCCGCGAGCTCGAGCGCAAGTCGCGCGAGCTCGAGGCCGCGACCGGTGAGCTGCGCGCCGCGAACGCGCAGCTCCAGGAGCTCGACCGGATGAAGGACGACTTCGTGTCGACCGTCACCCACGAGCTCCGCACGCCGCTCACCTCGATCCGCGCGTTCTCGGAGATCCTCCGCGACGACCCGGAGGCGCCGCTGCCCGAGCGGCGACGGTTCCTCGCCATCATCGTGAAGGAGACGGAGCGCCTCACCCGCCTCATCAACCAGATGCTGGAGATGGCGAAGATCGAGTCCGGCAACGCCGAGTGGCACACCTCCGAGCTCGAGATGCACGAGGTCATCCAGGACGCCGTGGACGCGACGAGCCAGCTCTTCCGCGAGCGGGGCGTCGTGCTGACGCTCTCGCTCGCGCCCGCCGTGCCGCGCGTGCGCGCCGACCGCGACCGGCTCATGCAGGTGCTCATCAACCTGTTCTCGAACGCGGTGAAGTTCTCGCCGGCCGTGCAGGGGAAGGTCGAGGTGCGCCTCTCCGCCGTGCGCGGCGCGCTCCGCGTGGACGTCCGCGACAACGGCCCCGGCATCGACGCCGCCCACCACGAGACCATCTTCGAGAAGTTCCGGCAGGCGGGCGACCCCGCCGCCGGGAAGCCCCCCGGCACCGGCCTCGGGCTCCCCATCAGCCGGCGCATCGTCGAGCACTTCGGCGGCCGGCTGTGGGTCGAGAGCGCGCCGGGACGCGGCGCGACCTTCTCGTTCGTGCTGCCGCTCGAGGTGCCGCCCGCCGCCGCCGTCGAGCGCGCCGCGGTGGTCGACTGATCGGAGGCGACGCCCTTGGCCCACCGCATCCTCATCGTGGACGACGAGCCGAACATCGTCATCTCCCTCGAGTACCTGATGAAGCGCGAGGGCTGGGAGACCGCGGTGGCCTCGGACGGGGAGGCGGCGCTGGCGGCGCTGGAGCGCTCGACGCCGGACCTCGTCATCCTCGACGTGATGCTGCCGCACCTGAACGGCTTCGAGGTGTGCCGCCGGCTCCGCGCCGACCCGCGCTGGCGCGCGCTGCGCGTCCTCATGCTGACCGCGAAGGGGCGGGAGACCGAGGTCGAGAAGGGCCTCGGCCTCGGCGCCGACGCGTACGTCACGAAGCCGTTCTCCACGAAGGACCTCATCACGCGGATCCGGGCGCTC
>DASSQM010000354.1:0-4822 GCA_035702465.1 Anaeromyxobacter sp.
GATGGCGTTCGCGCAGAGGTTCGCGAGCACGCGGCGCATGAGCGTGCGGTCGAGCGCCACGGGGGTGCGGGGGCTCGCCTTCACCACCTCGACGTCCGCGCCCTCCGCGACCTGCGGGCTCGTGCGGAGGAACTCGTCCACGAACTCCCCGAGCTCCGCGGGCTCCGGCGTCACCTCCGGGAGCTTCGCGAAGCCGGAGAACTCGTCGACGAGCCGCTGCAGCGTCCCGATCTCGTCGCGCACGATCTCGCCCGCGTCCCGGACGAGGCGGTCGAACTCCGGATCCCCGCCCTGGACGGGCGACGCCCTCCAGCGCGCCTCGAGCTGCTGGAACGCGAGCTTCATGGGCGTGAGCGGGTTCTTGATCTCGTGCGCGAGGCGCCGCGCCACCTCCTGCCACCCGGAGATCTTCTCGAGGTACACGATGCGATCGCGGCTCTCGCGCACCTCGCGCACCATCGCGTTGAAGGCGCGCGCGAGGCCCGCCACCTCGTCGCTCGACCGTCCGGGATCGACCTGCACCGCGAGATCGCCGGCCGCGAGCCTGCGCACCGCGCCGACGAGCTCCGAGACGCGCCGCGTGGTGCGGCGGGCGAGCACGATCCCGATCCCCGCGGCCGCGATCGCCATCCCCACGAGCAGCGCACCGAACGCGCGCACGTAGCTCCGGCGGATCTCGGAGCGGAGCGCGTCGAGGCCCTGCACGAGCTCGGCGAGCTCGCGCGCCTCGTCGAGCTCCGCGAAGAAGCGCGCCTCGATCTCGAAGGTGCACTCGAGCCGGCCGCCGCGGGGCAGCTCGACCCGCGCGGGAGCGTCGCGCCACTGTCCCTCCGCCGGTGGCTCCGGGCTCTCCGCCTCGGCGAGGACCTCCCCGGCCGCGCCCACCCACGCGCAGCGGCGCAGGCGGGGCACGCGCCGGACGGCGGTCGCGAGGTAGCTCTCCGCGTGCGCCGGCTCGGGCGGGAGGGCGCGCGCGACCGTGCGGGCCTGCTCCGCGTAGAGCTGCTTGCGCGCCTGGAAGAGATCGCCGTAGAGCGCCGGCACGGAGGTGAGCCGCTCGACCACGCGCGGGTCGAGGCCGAGCGCGAGGTTCTCCTCCGCCACGCGCCCGGCGAGGAAGAGCGCGCCGACGAGCGGGAGCGTCGCCGCGAGGACGAGCGCCGCGGAGATCTTGAGCTCGAACCGCGAGACGCGCAGCGCGCCCGCGGCGCGGCGCAGCCGGTCACCGGCGGGGCGCGCGGTCACCGCGCCTTCACCTCGCGCGCGTCGAGCGGCCCGGACCGGAGGATGGTCACGTCCGCGCCCGCGTCGGGCTCCCGCAGGAGGAAGCTCGCCATCGCGCCGAGCACGCTGCGCGAGCCGCCCTGCGCGCGCGTCCCCGCGGCCGGGTTGGCGATGAACTCGCGCGTGCGCTCCAGCTGCTCCTTCGAGACCGGGTTCACCTCGACGCGGGCCTCGACGAAGAACCCCTCCGCCGGGAGCAGCGAGAGGGGGCCGAGGTCGAGGTCGTGCTCCTGCGAGAGGAAGGACCGCAGCGCCTTGAAGTCCGGGAGCGCGAAGCGGACGCCCTGCGGGACGTGCGCGTCCTTCACGGTGACGGAGTAGCTCTCCTCCCAGACGTCGAAGAGGATGTCGATGACGCGGCCGTAGAGCATGGCGGGGTGGCGCCCGCCCGCCGGGATCACCGTCACGTAGATCGCGACGACGTTCGTGAGCCCGTTGCCCATCTCGCGCTCGCGGGTCGCCGGGAACGCGGTCGAGAGGTCGACGGTGGCGATGACGCGCCCGGCGCGCGTCGTGAGCTGGACCGGGAGCGGCTGCGGTGGGGCGGCGCCCGCGGGCCCCCCGAGCGCGAGCGCGAGGGCGG
This sequence comes from Anaeromyxobacter sp., assembly GCA_035702465.1. Taxonomy (GTDB): domain Bacteria; phylum Myxococcota; class Myxococcia; order Myxococcales; family Anaeromyxobacteraceae; genus Anaeromyxobacter. The sequence goes on from DASSQM010000354.1 coordinate 1,868, forward strand.
CGAGCGCGCCCGCGGCGGCCCGCAGCGCTGCCCGGCGTGTGCGGCGCGCGGTCACAGGAAGATGTCGAAGAGGTAGCCGAACGACGCGTTGAACACGCCGACGGGGGTGTCGAAGCGGATCGCGACGTCGGCGGAGAGCGGCGTGGTGGAGACGCGGGTGCGCGCGCCGCCGAGGACGGCGGTCGAGTACACCGCGCGCCCGCCGAGGGCGAGGTAACCGCGGCGGAAGAAGCGATCGCCGGACCAGAGCGGGATCGCGTACTCGAGGCCCGCCATCGAGAGGAAGGCGTCGTAGCGGGAGTCCGTGGAGAAGTTGAGCTCGAGGGCGCGCCCGACGGCGGGACCGACCGCGAAGTACATGAAGTCCGCGGCGTAGAAGCGCTCGAAGAACGGTGCGTTTCCCTGCGCCGCCCCGACCGCGCCCTGGAACCGGAGCGGACGGTGGAAGAGCGAGAAGGAGGTGTCGAGCGAGAGCAGGTACCGGCTGTACTCGTAATCGCCGCCGAGGAGGCGCGAGCCGAACGTGACCTGCGCGAGCGCGCGGAGCCCGTCGCGCGGGAAGAAGAAGTCGTCGCGCGTGTCGAGCTCGTACGTGCCGGTCAGGGCGCCCACGGTCGACCAGCCGTCGAGGAGCGTCGAGGCGGCGCCGCCCGGCTCGCCGGCGCCGGGGGAGCCGGCGTGCGCCGCGTGCACGCGCTCGAACCGGTAGGTGCCGTAGATGCGCTCGAACGAGCCGGGGCGCGTCCCGATGGTCGCCTCGCCGGCGGCGCGCTGGTACCTGAGCACCGGCGCTCCGCCGTAGCCCGGCTTGAACGCCTCGCACTTCGGATCCGCGCAGTCGAACTCCTCGCCGCGCGCGAAGTGGAACGTCGCCCCGAGCACGAGGCCGCGCTTCACGCCCGGCGCGGCCACGTCCGGCGCGAAGAAGCTCCCGCGCACGGCGAAGCGGTCGGGATCCATGGGGCGGCCGTTCGGCGAGCCGCCGTACACGAACGCGCCGGAGAGGCCGAACCCGCGCCCGAGGAAGTTCTGCTGCGAGAGCCCGAACCCGCCGTAGAGGTGCTGCGGCGGGGTCGAGCCCAGGATCAGGTCCGTGACGATCAGGGTGTTGCGCTCGGTCACCTCGAAGACGAGGACGACGAGCCCGCGCTCCGAGCCCCGCTCGACGCGCGTCTCGACGCGGGAGAACCACCCGAGCTGGAGGAGCTTCAGCCTGGAGAAGAGGACGCGCTCCTCGTCGAGGAGCTCGCCCTCGGCGACGAGGAGGTGCCGGCGCGCCTCCGACTCGCGCACGTGGTCCAGCCCGACGAACCGGATCCGCTCGATCTGGTACCGGCGCGTCGCGGTCGGCATCGCCGGGGCCTCCGTCCCCGGCACGATCTCCGCGGGGAAGGGCGGCGGCTGCCGGTCCGCCGGCCGGGGCTGCGCGACGAGCAGCGCGAGGAGGGCGGCGTGGACGGGCGCGATCATCGGGGCGCGATTCTAGCCTTGTGCTCCCCACTTTCGGACTTTCCGTGCCGAAGCCGCGTGGCGCGCCCGGCCCCGACCCTTTCCGAGCTGCTCGCGCACGGGAGCGTCCAGGCGGTGCGCGGGCGGCCACGCAGCGACCTCTGGACGGCGGCGCGCGGAGGAAAATTCACGCTCCGCCGGTGCGCCGGAACGCCGCGTACGCCTCGTGGAGGGCGGGATCGAGCGGGTCGGCCGCGAGGGCCGCCTCGTACGCCTGCGTCGCCGCGGAGGCGTTGCCGAGCTTGCGCGCCACCTCGGCGCGGGCGAGGAGCTGCTGCGCCTCGCGCGCCCGCTCCGGGCGCGCCGCCAGGAGCTCGCGGCGCCGCGCCTCGACGAGCGCCGCCGGCACCCCGGCCGCGAGGCAGCGCGCCACCCCGCGGGCGTTGCCGCGCCGGGCGTCGTAGGCGAGCCGGGCGGCGGGCGTGCCGAGGGCGTCCTGCGCGGCGTCGACGCGGCCGAGGAGCGCCGTCGCGCGCCCCGGGTGGCCCGGCGCGAGCGGGCGTGCGCGGAGCGACTCGAGCTCCTCGCGCACGCCGCGGATGGCCCGCCGGATGTCGGAGAACTCGGCGTCGGGCTCGAGCCCGAGGAGGGCGTAGTGGCTCTCGCCCCGCCGCGCCTCGAGCGCCGAGAGGCGCGCGTCCACCGCCTCGCGCGAAGGCGGCGGCACCACCGGCGCCGCGCTCCGGGCCTCGTCCGCGATCGCCGCGAGCGCCGCGCGCGCCTCGGGCGGCGGGCTCGTGAACTGCACGGCGAACCCGGGCGCGGTGCGCCACGCCTCGGCCTCGGCGGGCGAGACGTGCCGGACCACCTCGCCGTCGAGCTCGAGGCGGCTGCGGAGCGTCGGGTGCGAGAGCGCGAGCTTCACGCGCGCGCGGACCGGCGGCAGCTCCTTCTCCGCGCGAAGGAAGATGCCGCCGCGCGAGAGCTCGACGACCGCGAGCCGCTCGGGCGGAGCGCCCGGGGCGACGAGCTCCGCGGCGAGCGGGGGGGCGGGAGGCGCAGGGGGCGCGACGACGGGCGGGGGCGCCGCGGCCCCCGGCGCCGAGACCGGCGCTGCGCGCTGTGCGGGCGGCGCGCCCGCGGCCCTGAGCGCCGCCGCGAAGCTCGCCATGTCCTGGAAGCGGCGGGCGGGGTCCTTCTGGAGCGCGCGCAGGATCGCGGCCTCGAGCGCCTTCGGCACGGGCGCGAGCGACGACGGCGCGGGCGGTGTCTCCTTGAGGTGGGCGAGCAAGAGCTGGGTGACCGTCTTCCCCTGGAAGGGCAGCCGCCCGGTGGCGAGCTCGAAGGCCATGGCGCCGAGCGCGTACACGTCGGTGCGCGCGTCGATGGCGCCGTCCTCGCACTGCTCCGGCGCCATGTACTCGGGGGTGCCCACGATGAAGCCCGCCTGCGTCTTGGCGGCGCTGCCGCGCTGGCGGAGCTTCGCGATCCCGAAGTCGACGAGCT
>DASSQM010000355.1:0-2205 GCA_035702465.1 Anaeromyxobacter sp.
CGTCCGTGCGCTCGCGCGGAGGCGGCGCGGGCGCGACCCCCGCCGTCGTCGCTGCGTGCGGCGCGGACGCGGGCTGCGGCGTCGCTGGGCGTTGCGGGACGCCCGTCGCCACCGGGACCGGCGCGGCGGCGTGCGCGATGATCGTCCCCGCGCGGGGCGCGATGCCCGGAAGCCCCACCGTCGCGGCCAGCGCGTTCACCAGCTCCTCGACGCGCGGGAAGCGCCGCTCGCGGTCCTTCTCGAGCGCGCGCAGGATCGCCGCCTCGAGCGCCTCCGGCACGGGCGCGAGCGACGACGGCGCGGGCGGCGGCTCCTTGAGGTGGGCGAGCAAGAGCTGCGTGACGGTCTTCCCCTGGAAGGGCAGCCGCCCGGTGGCGAGCTCGAACGCCATGGCGCCGAGCGCGTACACGTCGGTGCGCGCGTCGATGACGCCGTCCTCGCACTGCTCCGGCGCCATGTACTCGGGGGTGCCCACGATGAAGCCCGCCTGCGTCTTGGCGGCGCTGCCGCGCTGGCGGAGCTTCGCGATCCCGAAGTCGACGAGCTTCACGAAGTGCGACTTCCCGCGGCGCTGCACGAGGAAGACGTTCTCGGGCTTGAGGTCGCGGTGCACGACCCCGTGCTCGTGCGCGCACTGGAGCGCGTCGCACATCTGGAGGAGCACGTCGCGCGCGACGCCCGGCTCGACGGGGCCGGCACGGAGGAGGCCCTGGAGCGTTTCCCCTTCGAGGTACTCCATCACGAAGAAGTAGCGGTTCGGCGGCAGCATCGACAGGTCGTAGATGCCGACGATGTTCTCGTGGCCGATGAGGTTCACGGCGCGAGCCTCGTCGAAGAAGCGCGCCACGGTGGCGGGATCGGAGGCCATCGAGTCGTGGAGGAACTTCACGGCGACCTTGCTCCCGATCACGGGGTGCTCCGCGAGGTACACGGTCCCCATGCCGCCGCGGCCGAGGAGGCGGACGACGTGGAAGCTGCCCACGCGGGAGCCGATCAGCGGATCGGGAGGCGAGGCGGCGAGCTCCGCGCGCTCGCTCGGCGGCGCAGGCGCCGCGCCGAAGGCGAGGGTGAGGCCGGGTGCGGCGCACGGGGTCGACACGCCATGGGTGGCGCCGCACCGCGCGCACGCGGCGAGCTCCTCCGTCGGTTTCGTCGAGCCCGGTTCCTGCACGTACGCCCCGCCGTTGCGACCATTAGACCCTATCAGACGCCCTTCGAGCGCAGTCGCCCCGCACAGGAGGGACAGCGCGCAGCGCGCCGCCCGCGCACGCCCCGTCAAAATACCTTGACGCACACCTGTCGCCCTGATTCTACGTCCCGGAAGCCATGTCCGATTTCAAGAAGATGACGGTCGAGAGCCTGCGCGAGCTCGCGCGGAAGACCCTGGGCCCGGGTCACTCTCGCCTGAAGACGAAGAGCGAGCTCGTCCGCGCGCTCGAGGAGGCCGCCAGCGGCGCGGCCGACGCTGCTCGCGAGGTGGGCGCGCGTGCCCGTCCGGTGGCCAACCGCGCTGCCGCAGCGACGGGGAAAGCGGTTCGCGCAGTGAAGCAGGCGGGGCGCGAGGGAGCCCGCGCCGTCGCGCGCGCCGGAAAGGCGGCCGCCGACGCGGCGGCCGAAGGCGCGCGCGCGGGCACGAAGGCCGCGAAGGACCGCAAGGGTGGGGCCGTCGCCAAGGCCGCCGCCGCGGCGGTCGGCGCGGTCGCGGGCGTCGCCGCCGCGGCCAGGCGAGCGCGCAGCGCTCCACCGGAGGGGCTGCCGGATCCGGAGGGGTATTTCGTGGCGCGCGTCCGGGGCGAGGAGGCGATCCGCGAGTCGCCGCACCCGATGGCGGAGACCGGCTCGGACGAGCCGCAGCCGCAGTGGTCCGAGGGCGTGGGGGCGCTCGTGTTCGACGAGCGGCTCGGCGAGCTGCCGCCGGCATACGGCGACGACGCGTTCGTGGCGCTGCCGCGAGATCCAAAAACCGTGTTCCTGTACTGGGACCTCGCGCGGGCCACCGTCGACCACACCTTCGGCGGGCTCGACCAGCCGCGGGCCCAGCTCTGGGTCTTCGGACGGTCCGACGGCGGATGGGACCGCATCCGCACGATCGAGTTCGCCCTCGAGTCGCGGGGCTACTACGTCCACGATCTCGATCCGGGGCGCGCGTATCGCGCCGAGATCCACGCCATCGACCGCCAGGGGCGCGACCGCCTCCTGGGACAC
>DASSQM010000356.1:0-2140 GCA_035702465.1 Anaeromyxobacter sp.
GAACTCGTCGCCGCGGAGGATCTGGAGCTGGTAGAGCCGGCCCACGAGCACGAGGAACGTGAGGACGATCGCGCCCGTGGCCCAGACGAGCCGGGGCTTGAACTCTCGCTGCGCCGCGCCGGGCGCGCTGGGGGGGATGAGTGACACGCTAGCGCAGGAGCCCCGGTTCCTCGCGGTGGAACATCCCGTCGACGCGGCGGAGTCCCGCGAAGACGAGCGGAGAGAGGGCGCCCGTCAGGAAGCCCTCGAGCAGCATGCGCGGCACGAGGATGTGGCCCGGCGCCGCCTCGGCGGGGACCGTGGCGCGCGTGAGGAGGAGCGCCCCGACGGACAGGAAGATCGCGCCCACCCCGGAGAGGAGCGCGAACGACCCGCGCCCGCGCACGTCGACCGCGGCGGAGACCGCGCGCGTCGCGACGAAGAGCAGCACCGCGAGGAACGTCATGAGCCCCTTCGGCGTCCCCGCCATGAGGTCCATCACGTAGCCGACCCCCGCGGCGCCGACGGACCCGTCCACGTTCCCGCCGTGCAGGCCCAGGTAGACGACGCACGCCGCGAGCAGCGCCACGGGGAAGGCGCCGCCGCCGAACCAGCGCCCGAGGGCGGCCTGCACCGCGGCGAGCGCGAGCGCGAGGAGGACGTGGGCGAGCGGCTTCACTTCCGCCTTCCGGGTGCGTACGCCGCGGGCAGCACCTCGCCCGGGCGCTCCCAGGACGTGAGGACCAGCACCTCCTCGACGTGCGTGACGTCGACTGCGGGGACGACGCGCGCCTCCTGGAACAGGCCGTGCGCGGTGCGCTCGAGCGCGGTCAGCTTGCCGACCTTGAGTCCGCGCGGAAACACCCCGTCCGTCCCGGAGGTCACGATCGCGTCGCCCTCGATGATGTCCTCCGAGCGGAGCGCGTACTCGAGCTTCGCCGCGTCGGGCTTGCCGAGCCCGCGCACGTTGGCGCGCGCGCGGGTCCGCTCGACGCGCACGGCGATCGAGCTGTTCCGGTCCGTGAGCGCGAGGACGTCGGCGCTGTGGCCGCCCACCGCGAGCACGCGGCCGACGACGCCGTCGCCCACCACCACCGGCATGAGCTTCGCGATGCCGTCGTCGGAGCCGCGGTCGATGGTCAGGACCTGGAGCCCGACCGTGCCGAGGCGCACCCCGATGACCCGGGCGCCGACGTAGCGGCGCTCGGGGCTCTCCTCGGCGAACGCGAGCAGCCGCCGCAGCCGCTCGGCCTCCGCGCGGTCCACGAGCAGCTGCTGTCGCTCGAGCTCGAGATCCCGCACGCGGTTGCGCAGCTCCCCGGCCTCCTGGCGCGCCCCGCGAAGGGCGACGTACCCGTTCCAGGCGCCGAGCACGCCTCGCGCGGTCCAGCCGATCGCCTTCTCGATGGGCGTCGAGAGCCAGACGATGGCGCGATCGAGCGCCGATCGCTCGGGTGGCTGCTTCGCGTGGGCGAAGAAGACCCCGAGCGGAACGAGGAGCAGGACCGCGACGAGGATCAGCTCGCGGTACCGCTTGAGCAATGCGAACACGGACACTCCGGCGGGGCCAAATTCCCTTGCATTTTAGCGTCTGTCGACTAGGGTGTTCAACTTCCCTGGCGCCCGGGCCTTCGGGTCGACGGACCCTTCCACGAGGACGGGACAGGGCTTCAACAACTCGGAGCAACGCTTCATGCTGGACGTCCTGCGTTCGAACGCGAAGAGCCTATTCACCTGGGTCATCGTCGGCGGCATCGCGGTGGTCTTCGCCATCAACTTCGGCCCCGGCTCGCTCTCGAAGGGGGGCTTCCGCGGCGCCTCCGCGCCCTATGCGGCGAAGGTGAACGGGAAGACCATCCCCGCGGGCGAGTGGGCCCGAAAGTACCAGCAGCTGTACGGCATGTACCGACAGCAGGGCGGCGAGGCGTTCACGCAGGAGCTCGCGGCGCAGATCGGGCTGCCGCGGCAGGCGATGGACATCCTCGTCGACCACGAGCTCGTCGTGCAGGAGGCGAAGCGGCGCGGGATCGTGGTGACGTCGCAGGAGCTCACGACGCTCGTGCAGTCGATGCCCTCGTTCCAGCAGAACGGGCAGTTCGACCGCGAGGCCTACCTCGACTACGCGCGCGCGAACTACGGCGGCGCCGCGAAGCTCGAGGCG
>DASSQM010000357.1:0-6369 GCA_035702465.1 Anaeromyxobacter sp.
CCGAGCTGCTCGAGCCGGTGCTCGGCGACATGCCCGAGCTGCTGCTCGAGCCGGTGCTCGGCGAGGAGGTCGAGCCGGTGCTCGACCCGGTGTCCGAGCTGCTCGAGCCGGTGCTCGGCGACATGCCCGAGCTGCTGCTCGAGCCGGTGCCCGGCGTCGTGTCGGACGGGGTCACCTCGATCGTGAGCACGTCCGTGTTGGCCGAGCCTGCGAAGCTCGCGCGGACCTGATCGCCCTCGTGGATGTCCGAGGCCGTCGCGCGCGCGCCGTTCTTCGTGATCTTCGTGTCGTCGCTGAGCTTCAGCTTCTTGTCCGAGTTGGACAGCGTCAGCTCCTTCGTGTCCTTGTCGAACTTCTGGACCGTGCCGGAGACCTGGTTGCTCGCCCCCGTGCTCGACGCCGTCGCGCCCGTGCCGGTCGACCCGGTGCTCGACGAGCCCGTCGCGGTGTCACCGCCCGACCGCGTGCTGGACGAGCCCGAGCCCATCGAGCCGGAGCTCGTGCTGTCGGAGCTCGTGCTCCCGGTCCCTAGCGAGCCCGCGCTGGAGCCCGTGCTCGACTTGTCGGTCGACGCCGAGCCGGACGTGTCACTCGACGATCCGGTCGCCGAGGACCCGCTCGTCCCCTTGTCGTGCGCGTGCGCCGGCATACCCAGCGCGAGCAGCCCTGCCGCTCCGAGTCCTGCGATCGTTTCCCATGCAATGCGCCTCATTCGATCCCCTCCTGTCGGTTGGTTGGTCGGACCCCCGGCCGCGCCGAGGCTCCGCGTTCGACCTCAAACGCTAAGGACGGCCCCGGACCGGGCCAGCGTGGTGTGCGGCGGGCTCAGCGTGCGCTGCCTGCCGGAGCGATCGAGACGTCCGCCTGCCCGCTGCGCAGGAGTCCCCGCGACACGAGCCCGGAGGACAGCGCGTCGCCGACGAACGCGCGGAGGTAGCGCGCGCCGGCGTCCCGGCCGCGCGGCGTGCCCATCGCCTGCTCGATCGACATGAACGCGCCGTCCATGACGCGCAGGCCCGGGTGCGCCTTCGCGAACGTCTCGAGGGCCTGTCGCACCCCGGCGGCGGCCTCGAGCTCCTCGGCGACGAACGCGTCGAGCGCGGCCGCGCCCGTGTCGGCGCGGACGAGCGTCGCGTGCTTCACGGCGCGCGTGAGGAAGAGGTCGTAGGCGCTGCCGCGGCCGACGGCGACGCGCACGCCGTCGCGATCGGCGTCCTCGACCTTCCGGAGCGGCGAGCCCTCGGGGACGAGGTACGTCCCCTCGATCCGCACGTAGGGCTGCGTGAAGTCGATCCCGGCGGCGCGCGCCGGATCGATGGCGAGGAAGGCGACGTCCCACGCTCCGTCGCGGAGGGCGTCGAAGACCTTCCCCGCGGCGTCGAACGTGACGAGCTCGACGGGCACGCCGAGGCGCCGGCCCAGCTCGCGCGCGAGGTCCACGGACACGCCGCGCGGCTCTCCGGTCGCGGGATCCTTCTGCGCGAGGACCGGGTTCCCGAAGTTGATGGCGGCGCGCAGCGTTCCACGCGGCGCGAGGTCCCTGATCGCATCGGGCGGAGCGTCGCTCTTCATGGCGTGGGCCGCGCAGGGGAGCGTGAGCGCGAGCCACACCGCTCCCTGCAGCGCGCGCGTGGCGACGGGATGCATCGGTCCACTCTTCTGAGCCGTGTGGCGCGCGAGCACGGCCCTGCCGGGCCGTGCGGCCACGCCGACACCCATGTAACGACGGTGCCTCCGTGTCCCTTGGGGCGCGGCCCCGCGCCCGTGACGGAGAGGAGAACTCGATGAAGCCCGTGAAAGCCCTTCCAGTCCTGCTCGCATCGCTCACCGCGTGCGCCACCGGCTCGAGCACGACCGCGCCTGCCCAGCCGTCGGACATGAGCTTCTTCGTGACGAGCGTCGGGCCGGGCAAGGGCGCGGACCTCGGCGGCCTCGCCGGCGCCGACGCGCACTGCACCGCGCTCGCCCGCGCCGCGGGGTCGAACAAGACGAGCTGGCACGCCTACCTCTCGACGACCGCACCGGGAGGAGAGGCCGGCGTGGACGCCCGCAGCCGCATCGGCAAGGGTCCGTGGAAGAACGCGAAGGGCGTCGTCGTCGCGAAGAGCGTCGAGGACCTGCACTCGCCGAACAACAACCTGAACAAGCAGACCGCGCTCACGGAGAAGGGCGAGCCGGTGAGCGGCCGCGGCGACGCCGTCAACACGCACGACATGCTCACGGGCTCCGATCCGGACGGGAACTACTCGACGGCGGGCGCCGACACCACGTGCGGCAACTGGACGAGCAGCGGCGATGGCTCCGCGATCGTGGGCCACCACGACCGGATGGGCCTCAAGGAGACGCGGCACATGAAGTCCTGGAACTCGTCGCACGGCACGCGCGGCTGCAGCCAGGACGCGCTCAAGTCGACGGGCGGGGCCGGGCTCTTCTACTGCTTCGCGACGGACTGAGCCCGGCCGCGCTGCGGGCGCGCGGAACCGAGGCGGTGTCGACGTGCGCGAGGCGTGCTAGCCTCTCCGTCCGTGAATCTGGCCGGCAACCCGCCTGCCGCGCGGATCACGCCGTCCATCGTGCGGCGCGCCGCGGTGACGGGAGGCGCCGTCGCGCTCGTGCTGGTCGGGGAGCGCATCCCGCTTCCGTACGTCGAGGCCGACGTCCTCCGACCCGTGCTCGTCGGCGCATCGGCGCGTTCGTCCGTCTCGCTCCTGTCGCTCGGCCTCGCCCCCTTCATCTCCGCGTTCGTCCTCGTCGAGCTCGTCGCGCTGGTGGTGCCCTGGCTGCGCGCGGTCCGGCTCGGCTCCTCGTCGGACCGGCGACCGCTCACGCGGGCTGCCTGGGCGCTCGCGGTCGTGTTCGCCGCCGTGCAGGGCTGGGGGATCGCCTCGTTCCTCGCACGGCTCCGGGGGGTTCGAGGCGAGCCGGTGCTGGAGGAGGGCCTCGGTCCGGCGATCGGGGTGGTGATCGCGCTCGCCCTCGCGACGCTCGCGCTGGGATGCGCGGCGCACCTCGTCACGCGGTTCGGGCTGGGCAACGGCTACGCCGTGCTGATCGCCATTCCGGCGATCGAGAACCTCCTCGGCTTCGGGAGAGCGTTGCTCCGGTCGCGATCGGAGTACTGGACCGACGCGGGCAGGCTCGCCGTCCTCTCCGCGATCGTCCTCTTCCTGGTCCGGCTGGCGCGCCCCAGGACCGGCGGCGACGGCGGCCCGCGCGTTCCGGTCCCCACCTGCGGGCTCGCGCCCATCACCGGATCCGAATTCGCCGTCGCCTTCGCCGTGGCGCTCTCGGGCTGGATCCACGGCGCCGACCGGTTCGGCACGCCGTTCGCGGACCGCGAGATCTACGCGTACGTCCGGATCGCGGTCACGGCGGCGCTCGCCGTCGCCTTCGCGCGCGCGTTCTGCGGTACCGCGGCCGTCGTCGCCGCCTATCGACGTGCGGCGCCCGAGCCTGCCGGCGTGATTCCCGAGGGAGTGGTTCGCCGCGCGCTCCTCGGGTCCGATCTTCGCTCGATCGCGCTCGTCGTCGGACTGGGCGCCCTGCCGGTGATCGTCGCTCTCGCCGGGATCCCCGTGGCGGTGCGGGTCGACGTCGTGCTGAACGCGGCCGTCGTCGTCGCGGTCGCCTTGGACCTTCGCGAGGAGGTGGGCTGGCGCGCCGACCGTGTGCCCTGGGTCTCCGCGTATCCGTCGCACCGAGTCTACGCGGTGGAACCCGCCGTCCTCGCGCTCCGCGCCGCCGGGATCCCGGCGGCGACACGCGCCCGCCGCTTCCGGGCCCTGTCCCATTTCTTCGCGCCCTACGCGCCGATCGAGCTGTTCGTCCCGAGCGATCGGGCGGCCGAGGCCCGCGCGATCTGCGAGCGGGTCGTCGCAGGAGCTCGTGGGCCCTCGAGCCCAGCGCGTTCCGAGAGTACGTGACCGCGAGGCCGGCAATCGCGCGAAACTTGCGGGATTTCGTCGCGCACGTACGATCGCGTACAATGTAGCCACGAGGTAGCCACGAGGGGGCACGGGCACCGATGGGCGCGACGGAAAAGCAGAAGCAATCGCTGTACTTCCCCGAGGATACGCTCCAGGAGATCATGAAGCAGGCGACGCGGCTCGACCGCTCCCTGTCCTGGACCGTGCAGCAGGCCTGGCGCATCGCGCGGGAGCACGTCCGCAAGTTCCCGCCCGCGACGCGGGACGCCGAGGTCGAGCGGGAGCTCGCGCCTGCGGCGGAGCCGCGCCGGTCCGAGGCGAGATCGGACACGCCGGCGCCCGTGGACGACTTCGAGCGAGTCCGCGCGTCCGCCGAGGTCCGCGAGTTCCTGAAGGGCAAGTTCGACCACCACCCGTCGAGCTGACGCGCGGGTTCCCCGCGCGCTCCTCGCGCGGATCGCGTAGAACCGCCCCTGCATGCACGGGGGTCGCGGTCCGCGCCCAGGCCGACTCGGAGCTCTCGCGCGCGCCATCGGCGTGACGCGCGTGGCGCGGCTCACCGGCCTCGATCGCACCGGCGTCGAGGTGGCGAGCGCGATCCGGCCGCTCGGGCACGTCCTCCAGGTGACGAACGGCAAGGGCGCGCGCTTCGAGGAGGCCGCGGCGGGCGCCCTCCTGGAGGCGGCGGAGCTCTTCGCGGCGGAGCGGCCCGCCTGCGAGACGTGGGGACGCGCGGGCGCGCTCTCGCGCCGGCACGGCGCGGACGCGGTGCTGGCGCCGCGCGCGCTCGCCGACGTCGACGATCCGTCCTTGGACGAGGTCCACCTGGCGTGGTCCTCCGGCGTCGAGCTGTCGTCGGGGCGCTCCGTGCTCGTGCCGGCCTGCGCGGTGTACGTTCCCCCTCCCGGCGCGGCACCGCTCGGACCAGCCCTGCTCCGCTGGACCTCCAACGGGATGGGCGCCGCGTTCCGCAGGGAGGACGCGCTCCTGCACGCCCTGCTCGAGGCGGTCGAGCGCGATCACCTCGCGAGGGCACTCCCGGATGGGTTCACCGAACGTGATGTCGCCGTACGGCTCGTCGATCCGCGGAGCCTCCCGCGGGCGGCGCCCTCGGCGGCGGCGCTCGCCGCGGCGCTCGAGCGCCGGGGCTTCCGGGTGCACCTGCTCGACGCCTCGGCGTCCGCGACCGGCCTGCCCTGCGCGGCAGCCCTCGTCGTCGATCACGAGCTCGGCGCCGTGCCGGTGTCCGCCGGCTACGCGTGCCGGCTCCGCCGGGACGCCGCGCTCGCGGCGGCGCTCCTCGAGGCCGCGCAGTCGCGCGCGACGGAGATCCACGGCGCGCGCGAGGACGTCGCGCTCGGCGACCGGCATTCGGCCCGCGACATCGCCCGCCTGTGTGCGCAGCTCCGGCCCCGCCGCGATGCCGGACGCATGCCGGACGTCCGCGCGCCGCCGCGCGCCGGCGCCGCGGCCGCCGTCGTCCGGCGGCTCCGCCGCGCCGGTCACCGCCGCGTCGTCGCCGTCGACCTCCACGGGCCGCCGGGCATCGCGGTCGTCAAGGTGCTCGCGCCCGGCCTCCTCCTCTCGGAGCTCCTGTGACCGTGCGCGCGTCCGACGTCGTCGCCTTCCTCGGCCCGTCCCTCCCCGCGCGCGAGGCGCGCCGCGTCGCGCCCTGCCGCGTGCTCCCGCCGGCGCGCGCCGGCGACGTGCTCGCGGTGCTCCCGGCGCGACCGCTCGCCATCGCGCTCGTGGACGGCCTGTTCGACACGACCCCGTCCGTGTGGCCGCGCGAGATCCTGGCGGCGCTCGACGCGGGCGTGGCGGTGTTCGGGGGCGCGTCGATGGGCGCGCTGCGCGCCGCGGAGCTGGAGCGGCACGGCGTCGTGGGGGTGGGCCGGATCTTCCGCTGGTATCGGGATGGGGTGATCGACGACGACGCCGAGGTCGCCCTCCTCCACGCCGACGCGGCACGCGGCTTCAGGCCGTTCACCGTCCCCCTCGTCTCGGTCCGGGCGGCGGCGGACGCCGCCCGCGCGGAGCGCGTCGTCCCCGCCCCGGCGGCTCGCGCCGTCGTCCGGGCGGCGTCGGGGCTCCACTATTCGGAGCGGACCTGGCCCCGGGTGCTCGAGGCGGCACGGCTCGGAGCCGACGTTCGCGCGCGCCTCGAGGCCTGGCTCCCGCGCGCGCCGGACCCGAAGGCGGAGGACGCCCGCGCGTGCATCGCGGCCGCGGCGGCGTTCGCCCGCGCCCGGCGCGCGGGCGCGCCGCCCCCGCCCGCTCCGGGGGGCGTTCCGCCGTCGCACCTCCGCCGCGCCCGCCTGCGCCACGCGCGCGCGATCCTGCCGGGCGCCGGCGAGGTCCGCGCGTCGGACGTGCTCGCCGCGCTCGCCCGGCGCGGGGACGCGGGCCGCCTCGCGGTCGAGGGTCTCCGGCGCTCGCTGCT
>DASSQM010000358.1:0-2043 GCA_035702465.1 Anaeromyxobacter sp.
GATCCCGGCCGGGTCCCCGCCGGCGCCCGCTCGCGCCTCGCGCGGGTCGCTCCGGCGACCCGCGTTGAACGCCCTTTCCCGTGCCGTTAGGAGCGCCGCCCATCCAGCAGAGGAGGGCGCGCCGTGGCGATCGAATTCGTGCTCAACGGGAAGCCCGTGAGCGTGGACGTCCCGGACGGCACCATGCTGCTCTGGGTGCTCCGCGAGAAGCTCGCGCTCACCGGGACCAAGTACGGCTGCGGCGTCGCGCAGTGCGGCGCGTGCATGGTGCACGTCGACGGCCAGCCGTCGTTCTCGTGCCAGACGCCGATCGAGACGGTGCGCGGCCACGCCGTCACCACGATCGAGGGGCTCTCGCCCGACGGCACGCACCCGCTGCAGCGCGCCTGGGTGGCGGAGCGGGTCCCGCAGTGCGGCTACTGCCAGTCGGGACAGCTCATGAGCGCCGCCGCGCTGCTCGCGAAGCACCCGCACCCCACGCGCGAGCAGATCGTCGAGGCGATGAGCGGCAACATCTGCCGCTGCGGGACCTACCAGCGCATCGTCCGCGCCATCGAGCGCGCCGCGAGGGAGGGCTGAGCCATGGCCTCGAGGCGCGCACGCGTGCGAGGCGCCGCCGGATTCGGGCGGCGCGAGTTCATGGTCGGCGCCGCCGGCCTCACGTTCGCCGTCGCCTTCCCCGGCTGCGCCGGGACGCGCAAGGCGGGGGCGAGGATGGAGAGGCCGTCCGGAGGTGAGCTCGCCGCCTCGGCGGGCGACGCGAAGGCCCTCTCGGCGTGGGTGAGCATCGCGACCGACGGGACCGTCTTCATCATGTCGCCCGCCACCGAGATGGGCCAGGGCACGCTCACGTCCCTGCCGCTCATCCTCGCGGAGGAGCTCGACGCGGACTGGTCGAAGGTGCGCATCGTCCGCGCGCCGCCCGTCGACGAGCTCTACGGGAACCCCGGGTTCGGCGGCATGATGTACACGGCCGCGTCGAACGCCGTGAAGAGCTACTTCACGCCGCTGCGCACCTTCGGCGCGCAGGTCCGGCGCGTCCTCATGGAGAACGCCGCGCGCCGCTGGGACGTGCCGCTCTCCGAGCTCTCCACCGAGCCCGGCGTCGTCGTCCACGCGAAGACGGGCCGGCGGCTCGGCTACGGCGAGATCGCCTCGTTCGCCCAGGTCCCGGCGAAGGCGCCGGAGGTGAAGCCGGAGGAGCTGAAGAAGCCGGGCGAGTGGCGGCTCATCGGGCACGACGTGATGCGCGTCGACCTGCCCTCGAAGGTGAACGGGTCCGCGAAGTACAGCATCGACGTCCAGGTGCCCGGCATGCTCTACGCCACGCTCGTCCGCGCCCCGGTCGAGAACGCCGCGCCCGAGCGCGTGGACGACGCCGCGGCGCGCGCCATCCCGGACGTCGTGCGCGTGGTGCGCATGCCGTACGGCGTGGGCGTGCTCGCCGAGAGCCCCTGGGCGGCGTTCGCGGCGCGGGACGCGCTCAAGATCACATGGGACCGCAAGGCGCGCGGCTGGGGCTTCGACAGCGACGCGGGCATGGAGCGGTACGCCGCGGCCGCGCGCGATCTCGGGATCGAGGGGAAGCCCTGGGACAAGGTCGGCGACGCGAAGGCCGCGATGGGCGGCGCCGCGTCGATGATGCAGGGCGAGTACCGCTGCGACTACGCGTACCACGCGCAGATGGAGCCCCTGAACTCCGTCGCCGCGGTGTCGCCGTCGGGCGACGCCTGCGAGATCTGGGTGGGCACGCAGTCGCAGTCCATGGCGGTCGGCGCGGTGGCGCAGGCGCTCGGCATCCCGAAGGACAGGGTGCGACTCCACGACATGCTCATGGGCGGCGGATTCGGCCGCCGCGGCCACCGCGACGAGGAGTTCCTCGTGGACTCCGTCCTCCTCTCCAGGGAGGCGCGACGGCCGGTGAAGCTCATGTGGACGCGCGAGGACGACCTCGCGAACGGCCGCTTCCGCCCGATGAGCGCGCACTTCCTCCGCGCCGGGTTCGACGCGTCGGGGCGCATCGTCGCCTGGAACCACCGGCTC
>DASSQM010000359.1:0-4767 GCA_035702465.1 Anaeromyxobacter sp.
CGCGCGCTCGGGCTCGCGCGCCCGTGGGCCGCGGGCCTCCTCCTCGTCGCGCAGTACGACTTCTTCGGCCAGGCGTCCTCCACGATGACCGAGCTGCCGTTCGCGGCGGCGCTCGCGGTCGCGCTGTGGGGCTGGGCCGAGGACCGCCCGTGGATCGTCGCCGCGGGCGCGGCCTGGTGCGCGGTGACGCGGCCGGAGGGCGCGCTCTTCGCGGCGCTGTTCGCGGCGGGCCTCGTCGCGAGGGGCCGCCGCGTCGCGCCGGCGCTCGCGATCTTCGCGCCGCTCCTCGCCTGGGTGGCCACGGGCGCCGCCGTCTGGCGCGATCCGCTCTGGTGGATCCACGGCAATCCGTACGGCGGCGGGATGGTGGCGGCCCGCCTCGACCTCCGCCAGCTCGCCGACAGCTTCTTCTACGAGGCGATGCGCCAGTCGCAGCCGCCGGTCCTCATCCTGCTCGAGGCGGCGGGCGCCGCGCTCGCGATCGGCGGGCGCGGCCGCGCGCTCCGGTTCCTGCTCGCGCCGATCGCGGCGAGCTGGGTCCTCCTCACGTTCCTCCGCATCGGGCCGACCGACGCGTGGCGCGAGAGCCGCTACCTCGTCTCCATCGCGCCCGCCCTCGGTCTCCTCGCCGCCGCGGGCCTCGACGCGGTGCTCGCCGCTGCGCCGCGCCTCGGGCCGCCCGCCCTCCTCGCGGCCGCCGCCCTCGGCGCGGCGCGCGCGATCCTGTGGAGCTGGCGGAGCGCGCTCGACGGGATCCCGTGGGCAGCGGGCGCCGCGCACGCGGCGCTCCTCCTCGCCGCTGCCCTCCTCTGGACGCTCCGGCGGCGGCTCCCTCCGCGCGTGGCGCTGGGGCTCCTGCTCGCGGCGCCGCTCGCGTGCTCGCCCCCGGGCGCGTTCAGCCGGCACCGTGCGGACCAGGCCGCGGCTTCCCTCCAACGAGGTACGGACGCGCTCGCCCCGAACGGGATAGCGTCGGAGGGTGCGACTTCGCGCCGCAGCGCCGCTCGTGACCCTGGCGATGCTCGCCCCGGCGACGGCCGACGCGTTCCGTGACGCCGCGATCGGCGACGCCGTGAAGAACCGGCGGATGCCCACGCTCGACGGGCGCACGGAGATGCTGCTCGCGCCCGCGAAGGCGAACGTCTTCGTGTTCTTCCGAGCGGGGCAGGACCACTCGGCGGAGGCGCTCGCGCAGATGGCGAAGCTCGAGGCGGAGCTCGCGGCGAAGCCGGTGCGGTTCGTCGCCGTGGTGTCCGCCGGCGATCCGCCCGGCGACGTACGAGCGATGGTGAAGGCCACCGGCATCCGCATGCCGGTGCTGCTCGACGAGGGCGACGCGCTCTACGGCGAGCTGGGCGTCTCGCTCCACCCGTCGATCGGCATCGCCGACGCCGCGCAGCGGCTCGCGGCGTACCAGCCTTTCCGCAAGGTGAACTTCCTCGACCTCGTGCGCGCGCGCGTGCAGCGCGTGCTCGGCGAGATCGGCGATGCGCAGCTCGCCGCCGTGGTCGATCCGCCGCCCGCCCCGGTCGCCGTGAACCGCTCGCACGCGCGCGTCAACCTCGCGCGCAAGCTCCTCGCGGCGGGAGCCGTGGAGGCGGCGCTCCAGAGCGCGCGGCGCAGCGTCGGGCTCGAGCCGGAGAGCGGCGAGGCGCACGCGGTGCTGGCGGAGGCGCTCGCGCGGTCGGGGAAGTGCGAGGAGGCGAGGCGAGAGGCGGGGGAGGCGCGGAGGCTGGGCGCGGCGGGGGCGCGGGTGATGTGCGCGGGGCGGTGACGGACGTCACTGCGACCTCGACCTCGACCTCGACCTCGACCCCGACCCCGACCCCGACCCCGACGTCGAACGGCTGGAGTCCGACGCGAGTCCCCTGATCGAATTCGCTATCGCTGGCGATCGTGGGTGCGAGAATGTTCACGGAGGTCCCATGGACCGCACGATTCGCGCCGTCATCGCCGTTCCGATGATCGCGTCACTCGCCGCGTGCGCCGGGAACCGCGCGACGTTCCGCGCCGGGGTGCCGGTCGAAATCGACAAGAAGTCGAGGGGCCCCGTCGTCGGCGTCGTCGCCTACAGGCAGGCCGGTGAGCCGGTGGACGTCGCGTCGCTCATCGCCGGCCTCGAGAACGTCGACGCCTCGCGCGGCGATGCCCGTGCGGCCCGGAACTACTCTTGGAGTGCGGGGCTGCTCGCCGGCCTCGGTGGCTTCGGGCTCGGCTACGGGCTCGTCTCAGGGGTTGCTGGTCATGATTCGGGATGGACCGTGGCCACGGCCGGTGCGGGCCTCGCCGTCATCGGGCTCGGCCTGGGCTATCTCGGCGCGAAACGGCTCGATCGCGCCGTCGACGCGTACAACGCGCAGCAGCGTCCGACGGCGTCGCTTCCCGCCATCGCGCCATGGGCGGCGACGGTCGACGGCGGTCAGGGGCGCTGCGTCGTCGGAGGCCTCGCGGTCCGGTTCTGAGTCATAGCGAGCAGGACGACGAGCGGACGTACCGGCGCCGAGCCCTTCGCGGTCCCCATTCCCGCCCGGCGGGCGCCAGCGGCGCGGGGGTTCGTCGTGAACTGATCCATCCACTCGTCGCCGAACACCTCCCGCGCGGCCAGGAGGTTGTGGAACTTGCACAGGATCCGGATGTTGGCGAGGTCCGAGGTCCCGCCGAGCGCGAGCGGCTGGATGTGGTCGGGCTGGAGCCGGCGCCGCGAGCCGCACACGCCGCCGGAGGCGAGCCTCCACTCGCAACAGTGCCCGGCGCGCTCGAGCGCGGTGGCGAGGACGGCAGCGGGGACGTGCTCGCGCTTCCCGGGGCGCGGGGTCGTCGGCCGGCGCGTGCCCAGCCCCTTCCGCTTCGCCACGCGCTCGAGCAGCGCCTCGAGCGCGAGATCCAGGATCTCGCCGTCGCTCGCGTTGGGGTGCGCGTGCGAGAGGGCGTCGCGCGCCTCCTCGAGCCTCGCGTGGAAGCCGCTGTCCACCGTGAGGTGGATCCGGCTCCGCTCCGCGGTGAGCGGCCGGACCTCCACCCGCGCGGGCGGCTCGACCGGACGCGACGGGGCGGGCACCGGGTACGAGGTGCCTACCGGTAGGCACTCTGCGCCGAGCGCCGGGGCGGAAGCGACCGGCGCCCCCGGTACCCCTTCGCACCTCCCCAAGGCGAGGAGGCCGTTCGTCGGGGCGGGGGCAGACTCGCGGACGGGCGTCACCACCGTGCGCTCGGGAACGACCTCGGAAGGATCGAGGCGGCGACCTCCATCGCCTCCCGCCGCGACAGCCCGAAGAAGCGGGGGAGGACCTCGTCGAGATTCTCCGGGGTGAGCACTCGGGCGAGCTCGAAGGAGGTGGTGAGGCAGAGCCGGCCCGACCGGAAGGCCGCCTCCACCGGAGGGAATCGCTGGATGAGCTCGACCGCGGTCTTCCGGTAGTGGGCGGCGCTGCGGGAGAGCCGGAGCTCGCGGTGGAGATAGGCGAAGAGGTTCGCGTAGCCGAGGTCGACCCATAGGCGCCTCTGGTCGAAGTCGGCGAGCGCGAGGAGAAAATCGGCCATCGCCCCCTGCTCGGTGCGGAGCAGGTCGGCGAGGCGGGCGGAGAGCGCTCGTGCGTTCGTGATCATGACGGAGAGTTTCGCACGGGCCCTGGAGCCCTCCGGTAACGCACGAGGACGGTCGGTGAAGCATGAACGGTCAGGGGGCGGGTCCGCCGCCCCCGATGCCTTCGGGCGGCCGAGAGCGGCCACGCGGCGCGTCGACGTGGGCTTCCCTGCACCGCGCTCGCCGCGGAAGCGGATTTCGGCGGGGGTCGTGTCAAGGGCCGGCCGCGATCCGTTGGGTTCACCGCTTCGAGTGATTTCACGATACGTCATCTCCACGGCGCCCGGCTTGCGTGGAGAGTCTTCGACGCGGCACGGTGGAGGACGGCGCTCTGCTTCCTCGGCACCAACGCGGGAGGGCAGCGCTCGGACTTGTGTTGAATCAGGAGCGCTGGCGATAGCCGCAGCTGGCGGCGGGCAGTTTGCTGGGGGGAAGGCGCCCGACCCCGACCTCCACCCCGACCTCGACCCCGCCGCACGCCCCTCCGCCCGGTGCTATGAACCACCCCGGTGACGCTCCTCCACGCCGCCGGCCTGGGCCTCGCGTTCGGCAGCCGCGCCGTCTTCGACGGGCTCACCTTCACGATCGACGAGGACGAGCGGATCGGGCTCGTCGGCCCGAACGGCTCCGGCAAGTCGTCGCTCATGCGCATGCTCGCGCGCGCGGTCGAGCCGGACCGCGGCGAGATCCAGCTCCGGCGCGGCGCGACGGTCACCTACCTCCCCCAGGAGCCCGCCTTCGCGGAGGGCGCCACCGTCGCGGGGGAGCTCGAGGTCGCGCGGGCGCCGCTGCGCTCGGCGCTCGACGCGCACGCGGCGCTCGCCGCGCGCCTCGAGGGCGAGCGCGACGAGGCCGCGCACGCGCGGATGCTCGCGGACCTCGCCGCGCTTTCGGACCGCATCGAGCACCTCGGCGGCTGGGACACTGCGCACGAGGCGCGCCGGCTGCTCGACCGCCTCGGCGTGAAGGACTGGGACCGCCCCGTCGCGGACCTCTCCGGGGGCGCCCGCAAGCGCGTCGCGATCGCGCGGGCGCTCCTCACTCGCCCCGACCTCTTGCTCCTCGACGAGCCCACGAACCACCTCGACGCCGACACCGTCGACTGGCTCGAGGAGGAGCTCGACGCCCGCCGCGGCGCGCTCCTCCTCGTGACGCACGACCGCTACTTCCTCGACGACCTCGTG
>DASSQM010000360.1:0-4865 GCA_035702465.1 Anaeromyxobacter sp.
CCGAGCGGACGGCCGTTGTCGGCGGACAGCCCGGACGGCACGTCGACGGCGAGCACGCGCGCGCCGGCGACGCGCGCCGCCTCGATGCGCGAGATCGCGCCCGCGAAGGCCCCCGCCGGCGGCCGCGCGAGCCCGGTGCCGAAGATCGCGTCGAGGACGACGTCGCCGACGCCGGCGTCGACCGCGGCGAGCTCGCCGACGTCGTCGAGGGCGACGCCGGCGCGCTGCGCCTGCTCGCGGACGGCGCGCGCGTCCGCGGAGAGCCGCTCGGCCGACACGAGCGCGAGGACGCGCGCGTCGCGACCCGCGGAGCGCAGGAGCCGCGCGGCGACGTAACCGTCCCCGCCGTTGTTCCCGGCGCCGCAGACGACCACGAACCGCCCTTGGGGCGCCGCGAGCTGGACCGCCGCCTCCGCGACCGCGCGCCCGGCGCGGTCCATGAGCGTGAGCGACGGGATCCCGAACCCCTCGATGGCGACGCGATCGATCTCGCGCATCTCGGCCGAGCCGACGAGCCTCATGCCGGGCCCTCCAGCGCGACCACCGCCGCCGCGACGCCGCCGTCGTGCGTCAGCGAGAGCGTCGTCCGCGCGACGCCGAGCGCACGCGCCCGCTCCGCCGCCACGCCGCGCAGCTCGAGCCGGGGCGCGCCCCGTCCGCGGATCACCTCCACGTCGTGCCAGGAGATCCCGGCCGGCGCGCCGAGCGCCTTCGACGCGGCCTCCTTCGCGGCGAACCGGGCGGCGTGCCGCGCGGCGCGGTCGCGGCCCGCATCGCAGTAGGCGCGCTCCGCCGCCGTGAAGCAGCGGGCCAGGAACCGCTCCGCGCGACCGGGCGGCCCGTCCAGGATCCGCTGGATGCGGGAGATGTCGACGACGTCGATGCCCAGCCCGAGGATCACGTCACCCTCGCGCCTTCTCCATGAGCGCCTTCATCTCGCGGACCGCGCGCTCGAACCCCACGAGCACGGCTCGCGCCACGATCGAGTGGCCGATGTTCAGCTCCTCGACCTCCGGGATCGCCGCGACCGGCACGACGTTCTCGTAGCTGAGCCCGTGCCCGGCCGCGACCTCGAGGCCGAGCTTCGCGGCGGCCTTGCAGGCGTCGAGGAGGCGCGACAGCTCCTTGCGGCGATCCGAGGCGAGCCGCGCCTCGCAGTACCTCCCCGTGTGCAGCTCCACCACCTCCGCCTCCGCGCGGTGGGCGGCCTTCACCTGGTCGAGGTCGGGGTCGATGAAGAGCGAGACCTTGATCTCCGCGTCGCGGAGGGTCTTCACCACCCGTCGTACGGCATCCCGGCCGCCGACCACGTCGAGCCCGCCTTCCGTGGTGAGCTCCTCGCGCCGCTCCGGCACGACCGTCGCCACGTCCGGCTTCGTCTCGTAAGCGATCTTCACCATCTCCTGCGTCGCCGCCATCTCGAGGTTGAGCCGCGTCGAGACGGTCTTGCGCAGCACCTGGAGGTCCCGCTCCTGGATGTGCCGCCTGTCCTCGCGCAGGTGGATGGTGATCTGATCCGCCCCCGCCAGCTCGGCGAGCAGCGCGGCGGCGACGGGGTCGGGGTAGAGCGTGCGGCGGGATTGGCGGAGGGTCGCGACGTGATCGACGTTGACGCCGAGGCGGAGGGGCATGGCTGCCCCGGAATCTAACCCAGCCGAGCGGCGCGCGTATCAGGAACGAGCGGCACCGCACCAAGCCACGCTCAGGCGAGGACCTTGCGGATCTCCCCCGCGATGAGCTCCGCATGCGCGCGAATCCTCTTCGCGTCCGTCCCCTCGACGAGCACCCTCGCCTTGTTCTCGGTCCCGCTGAACCGCACGAGGACGCGGCCCTCGGCGCCGAGCGCCCTCTCCACCGCGGCGATGGCGCGGCCCACGTCGGGCAGCTCCGCGAGCGGGCGCTTCTCGCGCACGACGACGTTGACGAGCGCCTGCGGGAACGGCTCGAAGCAGCGGGCGAGGTCCGACAGCGGGCGCCCCTCGCGCTGCATGACCGCGAGGACGTTCAGCGCGGCGGCCACGCCGTCGCCGGTCGTCACGTGGTCGAGGAAGATGAGGTGGCCGGACTGCTCTCCGCCGAAGTTGTAGTTCGCGCGGCGCATCTCGTCGACGACGTAGCGGTCGCCGACGGGCGTGCGCACCACCCTCCCCTTCACCTCCGAGAGCGAGCGCTCGAGGCCGAGGTTCGACATCACGGTGGCGACCACCGTGCGCTTCGACAGCGTGCCGCGGCGGATGAGGTCGCGCCCGACCAGCGCCATGATCGCGTCACCGTCGACGAGGTTCCCCTTCTCGTCGGCCATGATGACGCGGTCGGCGTCGCCGTCGAGCGCGAGCCCGAGGTTCGCACCGTGCTTGGCGATGGCCCTCGCCATCCCCTCGGGGTGGACCGCCCCGCAGCCGTCGTTGATGTTCTTGCCGTCCGGCCGGACGCCGAGCGTGATGACGCGCGCGCCGAGCTCCTCCAGCACGGACGGCGCCACGTGGTACGCCGCGCCGTGGGCGCAGTCGACCACCACCGTCAGCCCGTCGAGGACGAGGTCCTTCGGGAAGATCGACTTGAGGAAGACCACGTACCGGCCGATGGCGTCGTCGATGCGCTTCGCCTTGCCGATCCGCGTCGCGGTCGGCCGCAGCGCGCGGAAGTCCTCCGCGCCCGACTCCTCCGCGTCGAGGACGAGGCGCTCGATCTGCAGCTCCATCTCGTCCGGCAGCTTGAAGCCCTCGCGCGAGAAGTACTTGATGCCGTTGTCCTGGTACGGGTTGTGGCTCGCGCTGATGACGACGCCGGCGTCGGCGCGCATCGACTCGGTCAGGAACGCGATGCCGGGCGTGGGCAGCGGGCCGGACAGCATCACGTCGACGCCCATCGAGCAGATGCCCGACGCGATCGCCTGCTCGAGCATGTAGCCGGAGAGCCGCGTGTCCTTGCCCACCACGATGCGGTGCCGGTGCGGACCGTTCCGCACGATGTACGCGAGCGCCCGCCCGAGCTGGAGCGCCATCTCCGCGGTCATGGGGTAGACGTTCGCCACCCCGCGGACGCCGTCGGTCCCGAACAGCCGGCGGATCGCCTCCGCCGGCGGGCGCGCCGGCGGCGGCGCAGCGCGGGCCTCGTTGCGGGGCCGCGGGCGCGGGCCACCGTTCAGGGAGATGGTTCGGGCGGAGCGGATCGTTTCGCGGGTGGCCATCGAGGGAACCTAGGGACCGGAGAGAGGCCCAGTCTACCGCGGTCCCGCTCGGGAGGCGCGCTCCCGAGCGGCGCGGAGGGCGCCAGCGACGAGCGCGGCCTGGCGGGCGGGTGCGACGTCGTGCACGCGCAAGAGCTCCACCCCGCCGAGGACGCATGCGGTGACGGCGGCGAGGGTCCCCGGCACCCGCTCGGTGACGGGGGCGCCGGTCACGCTCCCGATGAAGCTCTTGCGCGAGGGGCCGACGAGGAGCGGCCGGCCGAGCGCGCGCAGCTCGCCGACGCGCGCGAGGAGCTCGACGCTGTGCTCGGCGCTCTTCGCGAACCCGATGCCCGGATCCAGGATGACGCGGTCGCGCGCGATGCCCGCGGCCTCCGCCCGCGCGAGCGCCGCGGCGAGCTCCGCCGCGACCTCCCGCACCACGTCGGCGTAGACCGCGCGGGACGCCATCTCCGCGGGGGTCCCCCTCGTGTGCATGAGGACGACGGGCGATCCGGTCGCGGCGACGGCGTCCGCGAGGTCCGGGTCGGAGAGCGCGGTCACGTCGTTCACGAGGTCCGCGCCCGCCGCGAGCGCGGCGCGCGCCACGGCGCCCTTCGACGTGTCGACGGAGATGGGGAGCGGGAACCCGAGCGCGCGGAGCCGCTCGATCACGGGCACCACACGGCGAAGCTCCTCGTCCGCGGGCACGGGCGGCGCGCCCGGGCGCGTGGACTGCCCGCCGACGTCGACGAGGTCCGCGCCCGCGCGCGCGAGCGCGTGCGCGTGCTCGACCGCGGCGTCGGCCTCGAGGAACCGGCCGCCGTCGGAGAACGAGTCGGGTGTGGCGTTCACGACGCCCATGAGGAAGGGGCCAGGCCCTTCGAAGAGCCTGGCCCCGATCTGCATCTTCATGCCACCCTCGCGGGCTAGGCCTTCCCCGCCGCCGGCACCGGCCCGCTGGTTGCGTCGAGGAGGCCGCCCTTGTTCTTCTTCTCCACGACGGCGGTCTGGAGCGGCTTCGGGGGCGGCGGGCGGTTGATCGCGCCCCCCGCCATGACGATGTCGATGTCCGCGGCGTCGAGCGTCTCGTACTCGATGAGCGCGTCGGCGATCCGGTCCAGCACCGGGCGGTGCTGCTCGAGCACCTCCTTCGCCCGCGCGTACTGCTCGATGACGATGCGGTGGACCTCGGCGTCGATCTCGCGCGCGGTCTCCTCGGAGAAGCTCTGCACGGCCGACATCTCGCGGCCGAGGAAGACCTCGCCCTCCTTCTTGCCGAAGGCGAGCGGCCCGAGGTTCGACATGCCCCACTCGCACACCATCGAGCGGGCGAGGTTCGTCGCCACCTCGATGTCGTTCCCGGCCCCCGTGGTCTTCTGCTGGAAGACGATCTCCTCGGCGATTCGCCCGCCCATGAGGATCGCGACCTGGTTGAGCGCGAACTCCTGGTTGATGTTGAGCCGGTCCTCCTGCGGGAGCTGCTGGGTGAGGCCCAGCGCGCGACCGCGGGGGATGATGGTGACCTTGTGGAGCGGGTCGGTTCCGGGGATGACCTTGGCGACGAGCGCGTGGCCCGCCTCGTGGACCGCGGTCGTGCGCTTCTCCTTCTCGGAGATGATCATGGAGCGCCGCTCGGTGCCCATGATCACCTTGTCCTTCGCGAACTCGAAGTCGTCGAGCGCGAGCTTCTCCT
>DASSQM010000361.1:0-3983 GCA_035702465.1 Anaeromyxobacter sp.
GCAACAGCGCGTGCGCGAGCTTCTGCTGAAGCCTGAGGGCTGAAGGCTGCTTCTCAGAGCACGCTCCGCACGGTCTCCCGCAGCGAGAACGCCGGCGACCACCCCGCCTCGCGCGCGAACCCCGACCCGTCGACCACGCAGAGGTACTGGATGTGATCGACCTCCTCCGGCGGGAAGCCCGAGAGCCGCGCCTCGAAGGCGCGCCGCACGAGCGCGCGGATGAGCGGGTGCGGCACCGGGACGGGGTGCCGCCCGAGCTCGCGGAGCACCGCGGAGAGCGGGACCTCGCCCGGCCCCGTGACGTTGAACACCCCGCGAACCCCGGGGCGGAGCGCGAGCACGAGCGCGCGGCAGACGTCCTCCTCGTGGATGAGCTGCACCATCGGATCGAAGCCGAGGACGGTGAGGGGCCGGTCGAGGCGCAGGTAGTTCGACGGGGCGTTCCGCACGCTCGGGCCCACGATGTTCACGGGCCGCAGGATCACCGTCTCGATCTCCGGGTGCCGCCACATGAACGACTGCGCGTACATGTCGAGCTCGATGAGATCCCGCATCTCGCTGAACCGCTCCGCCGCCATGAGCGGCGTCTCCTCCGGGAGGAAGTTCGAGTTGTCGGGTCGCGGGCCGTACACGTTCGCCGACGACAGCACCACCACCTTCCGGACGCCGTGGCGGACGCAGAGGTCCAGGATCTTGTGCGTGCCGAGCACGTTGAAGGAGTGCGCCTCGCTGCGCGGGACGCGCGGGTCGTGCACGATCCCCATGTGGATGAGCGCCTCGATGTTTCCGTGTCGGAAGACGTCCTCGACCTTCGCCTTGCGGATGTCGAGCTGGTGGTGCTCGATGTCCTTCGGCTTGCCGGGGAACGGCCGCCGGTCGAGGCCGGCGACCTTCGTCTCGGTGTGGAGCAGCTTCGCGAGCACGCGGCCGAGGTTCCCGGAGATGCCGGTGACGAGCACCTTGCGCGGCATCCCGGTGAACGTCGGGGGCTCGAGGGCGGGGTGCACGCGGTTCCTCCCTACAGGTAGACGCTCTTCCGGTCCGCGAGCCCGCGTTCGAGGAGCTTCGCCACGGCCCCCTGCACCTCGGCGACCTTGCGCTCGAGCTCCGCGTCGTCGTCGTCGGGTGAGCCGGTGAAGCGCATCGGCTCGCCGAACCGGATGTGGTAGCGCGCGGGGAGCGGGAAGGGGAGCACCGTCGGCGTGATCGGGAACGACGGGAACCCGAGCAGGCGCGCGAGCAGCTTGAAGTCGAACAGCGCGGGGGCCTGCTCCTCGGCGCCGACGACGCCGCAGGGCACGATGGGCGCCTGCGACTCGAGCGCGAGCCGCATGAACCCGAGCCCGAACTTCTGGAGCTGGTAGCGCGCGGAGAACGGCTTGTTCAGGCCGGCCGTTCCCTCGGGGAAGACGAGGATGGTCTCGTCCGCCGCGAGGAGGCGGCGGCAGTTGTCTGGCGTCCCCACGATCTGCCCGCAGCGCGCGAAGATCGTCGAGATGAACGGCAGAGTGGGCACCCACCGGTCGACGAGCGCCCGCGCCACCCGCGGCGGGTCCTTGTCGATGAGCAACCCCACCTCGATCATCGCCGCGTCGAACGGGAGCTGGCCCGAGTGGTTCGCGACGACGAGGCAGCGGCCCTCGCCGGGCACGTGGTCGACGCCGTGGAGCTCGACCCGGAAGTACTTGCGATACAGCCACAGGAGCGGCGCGATGGCGGCCACGACGAAGTCCACGTCGAGGCCGTACGGGTCGACGCCGTACTCGTTCCGCGGCGGGGTGAGCTTCTCGAGGCGGGCGCGGGTGCCCGGGCCGCCCAGCTCGAGCGTCCACGCCCGCAGCCGATCGAGGATCGCGCTTTCCCCCGCCGCCATCGGGACATCTTACCGACGGGCGCCGCGGTGCGGACGGGGACGAGCGGGTACGCGGAATGGCCACCGGACCCCCTCGCATCGCCGCCCACCTCCCGCTCGCGGGCGAGCGGGCCGGCCGTATCCTTGAACGGTGCGTGGAGCCGATGATAGCGTCGTTCCTCTGGTTTCTCGTCTTCCCAGCCGACGCACCACCGCCCGAGCCGCAGACATCTGGAAAGCGCCATGAGGGTCGCCTGCCCGCACTGCCGTGCCGCGTACAACATCGACGATCGGCGCGTCCCGGCGACCGGCCTCAACGTCCGGTGCCCGAAGTGCCGGAACGCGTTCCCGGTCCGCCCCGCGCAGGCCGACGGTCCCGTCCCGCTGCCTTCGCCGCACGCGGCGGGCGGCGCGCGCCCCGCGCCTCGTCCTCCGGCCCCGGCTGCTCCGCCTCCCGCGCCGGCGCTCGCGGATCCCGACGCCGTCCCGCTCCCGTCGCCCAGGGCCGCGGCACGCCCGCCCGCCTCCGCGCCGGCGAGCATCCCGCTCCCCCCGCCCGACGCCGCGGCGTCGCGCGCCGCCGCGCCGCCCGCCGGCCCGCCCTCGTTCGCCGATCCACCCGCGTTCCCCGCGCCGGCGCCTCCCGCGGCAGCGCTCGCGGACGAGAGCGTCCCGCTGCCCGCGCCGGCTCGGGCGGATCCGTTCGCGGCCGCCGCCGTCGAGGCCGCTCCGGACGCCCTCCCGGCGCCCACTCCGCCGCCCGCGTTCGAGCCGTTCCCGGTCGAGCCGGCGCCGGCCGACGATCCGCTGCCCGCTCCGCGCGTGCCGGAGCCGCCGGCGCGCGGCGCCGAGCCGTCGTTCGCGTCGGAGCCGTTCGAGGCGGTCCCGGAGGCCGCGCCCGCAGCCCCGCCCGAGGCGCTCTCGTTCGGAGAGGTGGACCTCGCCGGCGCGGCCGCGCCCGGCGTCGAGGCGCCTCCGCCCGCGCCGAGGGCCTCCGCCGCCCGGGCGGAAGCCATCGAGCCGCCGGCGGCCGCTGCGCCGAGCACGGCGCCGTCCGACGACGATCTGGAGATGCTCTTCGGCGAGCCGCCGCCGAAGCCCTCCGCGCCGTCCCGGGCGCGCTCCGGCTACCGCGTCCGCCGCAGGTCCGGCAAGATCTTCGGCCCGTTCGAGGAGGCCCAGATCGTCGAGATGCTCGGCAAGGGCGAGCTCCTCGGCAACGAGGACGTCTGCGCCGGCGGCGGCGACGCGTGGACCCCCATCGGCGCGGTGCCCGCGTTCGGAGAGGCCCTCCACCGGCTCGCGGCGGAGCCGCCGGCGACCGAGCCCAAGGCGAGCGCGCGCGAGCCGCAGCGCCTCGTGCCGTTCGGCGACCGCATGGCGGCGGCGAGGGTGAGCGAGGGTGAGCTGGAGCCGCGGAGCTGGCGCAAGCTCGCCGTCGTCGCGGGCGCGGCCGTGGCGCTCGCCGTCGTCGCCGCGGGCGTCGGCGCCGGGTTCACGAAGTACGGCTTCTTCTTCACCAAGAGCGTCCGCCGCGGCGACTCCGCCCGCGTCGTCGCCATCACGGCGCAGATCGGCGTCGCCCTCGCCAAGGACGACTTCCCCTCCGAGCGCGCGGCCCTCGATCTGGCCGCACAGGCCGTCGCGGCGGATCCGCACGCCGCCGCGCCCGCGGCGCTCCACGCGATGATCGTGGCCGCGCTCGAGCAGCGGCACGGGGCGCCGCCGGAGGCCGTCGAGCAGGCGCGCCGCGCGGCCGACCGCCTCGAGAAGGACGAGCCCGGCGAGGTCCCGGCGCTGGCCGCGCGCCTGGCCGTGGCGCTCGCCACGGGCGCGGGTCCGACCGCGGCGCAGGAGGCCGCGCTCGAGCAGGCGGCGCAGAAGCGGGCGACGCCGGACCGGGAGGTCGTGGCCCTGCTCGCCCGCGCCGCGCTCGCGCGGGGGGACGCGGCGCGCGCCGCCGCGCTGTACGGGCGCCTCCAGGCCATCGAGCCCCCGGGGCCGCGGGCGACGCACGGCCTCGGGCTCGCCGCCGCCGCGCGGCGGGACGCGGCCGGCGCGCGCGCCGCGTTCGAGAAGGCGCTGGCGACCGCGCCCGACCATCTGTCCAGCCGCGTCGAGCTCGCCGCCC
>DASSQM010000362.1:0-13956 GCA_035702465.1 Anaeromyxobacter sp.
CGCGTGCTGTCGCCGCTCGTGGCGGTCGGCTGGGCCGCGTTCTTCAACTTCGTGTCGGCGGCGCCGGTGCTCTGGGGCGTCGAGCTCAAGGTCGCCGCCACCATGGGCAAGGGCATCATCCACTTCGACCAGCTCCGCGCGCAGGGGATCCCCACCGTCCTCGCCGTGATCTTCTCCGCGCTCATGGGCGCGATCGTCTGGAACCTGCTCACCTGGCTGTGGGGGCTCCCGTCCTCGTCCTCGCACGCGCTCGCGGGCGGCCTCGTCGGCGCCACGCTGCCGGTGCTCGGCATCGGGGGGCTCATCCCGAGCGGCATCCTCAAGATCGTCGCCTTCATCGTGCTCTCGCCGGTGATCGGCTTCGTGCTGGGGGCGGCGCTCATGACGCTCAACGCGTGGATGGTGCGAAAGCGGACGCCGGCGCACGTCGACTCGATGTTCCGGCGCTTCCAGCTCCTCTCCGCCGCGATCTTCAGCTACAGCCACGGCACGAACGACGCGCAGAAGGTGATGGGCGTCATCGCCGTCGTGCTCTACGGCACCATCTGGGCGGACCGGCTGCCCGCGTCGTCGCCGCACCTGCCGGTGGACTTCTGGATCGTGCTCCTCTGCCACGCCGCGATCGGCCTCGGCACGATGTTCGGCGGCTGGCGGATCGTGAAGACCATGGGCCACTCGCTCACGAAGCTCCAGCCCATCGGCGGCTTCTCCGCGGAGACCGGCGGCGGCGTCACCATCCTCGCCCTCGCGCACTACGGGATCCCCGTCTCGACCACGCACACCATCACGGGCGCGATCGTGGGCGTGGGGGCCACCCGGGGCACCCGCGCGGTACGCTGGGGCGTCGCCGGCCGCATCATCTGGGCCTGGATCTTCACGATCCCGGCCTCCGCCCTGGTCGCCGCCGCGATCTACGGCGTGACGCGGACCGTCATGCACCTGGCGGGCTAGGCGGAACCGCAACTTCCGCCCGCAGGGCGTGTTCGAGATCACGGATGGCACAGGACCCCGATGCCGCCCTGATGCTGGCATTCCAGCGGGGGGACGACGGGGCGTTCCGGGTGCTGTTCGAGAGGCACGCGCGAGCCATGGTCCGCTTCTGCCACCACTTCGTCCGGGACGCGGCGCGCGCGGAGGAGCTGGCGCAGGACGTGTTCGTGAACCTCTATCGCGCCTCGGGGCGCTACCGCCCGTCCGCCCGGTTCAAGACCTTCCTCTACCGGATCGCGTCGAACCACTGCCTGAACGAGCTGCGCAGGGGCGAGTACGCGGCGAGGGCGGAGGCGCGGCCGGGCGAGACCCCCGCCGACCCCGACGCGCTCCCCTCCCACGACCCGGCGCCGGACGCCGCCGCCGAGGGAGCGGCGCTCGAGCGGGCGGTGGGCGCGCTCCTCGATCGCCTCCCGGAGAAGCAGCGCGCGGCCCTCGTCCTGTGCCGGCTCGAGGGGCTCTCGTACGAGGAGATCGCGGACGTGCTCGACACCACCGTGGGCGCGGTGAAGTCGCTCGTCCACCGCGCCACCGTCGCCGCCGCGGCGGCGCTCGCGCCGTTCGCCGCGCCCGCGTCCGGCGAGGAGGTGCTCCCGTGAGCCCGCGCCACCCCGCGGACGACCTCACCGCCTTCGTCGACGGCGCGCTCCCTCCCGCGCGCGCGGCGGAGGTCCGCGCGCACCTCGAGCGCTGCGCCGCGTGCCGGGCCGAGCAGGAGCGGCTCGCGTCGGCGGCCGCCGCGTTCCGGCGCGTCCCGCCCGCGCCGGTGCCGTCGCCGCTCTTCTCCGAGCGCCTCGCGGCGCGCCTCGCGCGCGAGGAGCGGCCGCGCCGGCCGTGGGCGGCGCGCCTCGCCGCGTGGGTCGAGCCGTCCTCGCTGCGGTGGAGGCTCGCCGTGCCCGCCGCCGCCGCCGCGCTCGCGGGAGGGGTCATCTTCGCGGCGGTGCGCATGCACGGCGCCGAGGAGGCCGCCGCCGCCGAGCACCTCGACCTCCTCCTCCACTACGAGGAGGTCGCGAGCGTCGGCGACGTCGCGTCGCCGGAGGACGCCGCGGTCATCGCGCAGCTCGACGAGATCGCGCCGCGGGAGGGAAGGCCGTGAGGCGCGCCCTCCTCGCCGCCGCGCTCGCGTTCTCGCTCGCCCGGGCGGGCGGCGCCGCGCGCGCCGAGGACGCGACGCCCCCTTCGACCGGCTCGGGGCAGGCCCCGGGCTCCGCGCGCGAGCGGTTCGAGAGGATGTCGCCCGAGGAGAAGGAGGCGCTGCGGGAGCGGTGGCGCGCCTTCCGGGCGCTCCCGCCGGAGCGGCAGGCCGAGCTCCGCGAGCGCCTCGAGCGGTTCCGCGAGCTCCCGCCGGAGCGGCGCGAGGACATCGTGCGCAACTGGCGCGCGTTCCAGCAGCTCCCGGCCGCCGAGCGGCGCCAGATCCTCGAGCGGTTCCGGCGCTTCCGCGAGATGTCGCCGGAGCGCCGCGCGCAGCTCCGCGAGAGCCTGCGGCAGATCCTCGAGGCTTCGCCGCGCGAGCGGGCGCGCTTCCTCGAGAACCTGCGCCGGTGGCGCGAGATGAGCCCCGAGGAGCGGGAGCGCGCGCGGGAGCGGTTCCGGGAGCGGCGCGGCGGCAGGCGGTAGGCGATCGGCAACCGAGGAGGAGGGCCCGGCGACGAGGCCGTTCGTCCCGTTCACAGGCTGGCCCGCGGTTCACACGCGGAGCCGATGCGACCCCTGCCCGATCCCGCTCCTCTCGCGGACTTGCACCGTCGTCCGTGCCCGGCGCCTCGCTTGCAGATCGCGCGTGCGGGAGGCCTCATGCGCTCGATCCTCGTGCTCGCTCTCGCCGGCCCGCTCGGGCTCGCCGGCTGCGCCTACGACACGTGCGCCGGTACCTCCTGCGGAGATCCGTGCTGGGTGTGCAACGTCCTCGACCCCGAGTGCGGTTCCGAGCCGCCCGACGGCACGTGCCAGGACGACGGCGCCTGCTCGCCGGGCCAGGCGGGCTGCAGGACGCCGCCGCACGGGTGAAACCAGGACGCGGGGCGGCCGGCGCAGGCGATAGGATCGGAGCCGCGTGACCGCCCTGCTCGCCGCGCTCGTCACCGCCGTCGCGCTCGCCGCGCCGTCACTCGGGCCCGAGGACGGCGGCGTCGTCGCGCGGGCGGCGCTGCACGCGCTCGCGACCGACCTCGTGAACCCGCCGGGCACCGACGTCCTCTTCGACCGCGCCAGCCGCAGCTTCCAGCTCCGGAGCTACCTCGTCCCGTCCGGCGCCGACCGCTACGGGTCCCTCATCGCGTCGTTCTCGCTCGACGGCGAGGCGCTGGCGGGCGATCTCGCCTGGCGCGTCGCGCTCGACACGGGCGAGGTGCGGAGCCGCTCGTTCCAGCGCAGCTCGACGGTGTGCTTCACGGAGACCGGGACCGGCCTCGCCGAGCCGGGTGGCGGCGCGTGCAACCGGTACCCGCGCGCGACGGGCCCGCCCGCTCCCATCACGTTCTCCGTCGCCGACACCCGCCTCGCCGCAGGCCAGCTCACGTCGAACGGCCGTCCGCTCGGGAACGAGATCTCCGCGACGCTGCTCGTGCGCGAGGCGTACGCGGCCTGGTCGTTCGGCCGCGCCGGCTTCGCCAC
Source organism: Anaeromyxobacter sp. (assembly GCA_035702465.1). Classification (GTDB taxonomy): domain Bacteria; phylum Myxococcota; class Myxococcia; order Myxococcales; family Anaeromyxobacteraceae; genus Anaeromyxobacter. Next base: position 3,610 of record DASSQM010000362.1, read on the forward strand.
CGCGCGCGCGGGGCGCAAGCGCGTCACCGTCGCGGACGGGTTCGTCTACGACGACTACGCCACCGGCGCGGAGGTGGCGCTCGATCTCGGCGCCATCGGGCCACCGTTCTCCGTCACGGCGTCGCTGTTCCAGCCGACCCGGGACTTCCCGCGCACGGTGGCCGGCCTCTCGCCGTTCCTGGCCGTGCGCGCGGACTTCCTCCCGTCGCTGTTCGAGCGAGCCGGGCTCTTCGTCGCCGCGCACCGCGACCGGACCGGCAGCGTGGCCGAGCTGTTCCGCGGCGCGCTCGTGGAGCGGCTCGTGGCCGAGGGCTCGGCGGCGCCCGCCGGGAGCGCCGAGCTCGTCCAGGCGAACCACCGCCTCGCGGCCGTCCTCGGGCAGCGGCTCGAGTCCGACGCGACGATGGTCTGGGCCGGGACGAGCGGCAAGGTGACGCCGCGGCGCGGCCACCGCCTCGCCTGGACCGCGGGCGTCCTGCGCGGCCGCATCGAGCGCGTCAGCACCGGGACGGCGACGGAGATCCCGCTCGCCGAGGACGTGCGGCTCGACGGCCGCCTCGCCTCCGCGGCCTGGGACGTCGACCTCGGCGAGCGCGTCGGCGCCGGCGCGTTCCTCCTCTACCTCTCCGGCGGCACCTTCCCGGCGGGCCAGGCGGCGACGGGCACGTACGGAGGCTTCCTCGGGGTCGACCCGTTCGTCACGGCGACGAACCTGTTCTTCGCGGGCGGCCTCTCCGAGTCCTTCGCGGCGCGCCAGTCGACCGCACCCGGCGTGAACGGGCGGGGCGTGACGGCGCCCGGCCTCTCGCTCGACCTCGACCCGACGAGCGAGCTCGGGATCGACCTCAGGGGCGCGTGGCTCGTCGCGCCCGTGAATGGACCGACGGGCGGCCGCGTCTACGGCACGGAGGTCGACGCGGCGGTCTCCTGGGCGGCGCGCCCGTGGCTCGTCCTCGCCGCGGAGCTCGACGTCCTGTGGCCGGGAAGCTTCTACGCGGGTCGCGAGACCGTGTACAAGACCATCGTCGCAGCCGAGCTCGTGACCCAGTGATCGCCGTCCTCGCCGCCTCGCTCCTCCTCGCTGCAGGGCCCGAGGTCGCCCCTCCGCCGCGCCGCGAGCGCCCGGCGGCGCGGGAGGCGGGGGACGAGGGGGCGGAGCGCGAGCCGCCGCGCGCGAAGGACGCGGCGCCGCGCGGCGAGCGGAAGGCCGGCGACGCCAGCGCCCGCGAGCACGAGGCCGACGAGCGGAGGGCGGACGACGACGACGAGCTGTTGAAGGACCTCGACCTCCTGCAGCAGCTCGAGCTCCTCGACGACCTCGAGCTGTTCGACGCCTCGGGAGACGCGAAGAAGTAGAGCGCCTCGTCACGCGACGCGCGACGCGAGCATCCCGCAGGCGGCGTTCTCGTCCTGGCCGCCCGAGTACCGGCGCACGATGGGCTGCCCCGGCAGGTGCCGCGCGAGCGCGTCGCGGAAGGACCGCCACTCCCCCTCGCCGGGCGGCCGGAAGCGCCCGGTCGCGTCGTTCACGGCGATGGGGTTGAGCCGCACCGGCACGCCGCGCAGGAGCGCGCCGAGCGCGGCCGCGTCCTCCTCGCCGACGTTCACGCCGGAGATCATGACGTACTCGAGCGTCACGCGCCCGCGCCGAGCGGCGTGCTCGCGCACCGCGCCCATGAGCTCGTCGAGCGGGAACCCGCGCTCGATCGGCATGAGGGCGCGCCGCTTCTCGGGGATGGCGGCGTTGAGCGAGACGCACAGCCGGAACTTGTGCCCCTCGGCCGTGTAGCGGCGGATGGCCGGGACGACGCCGGCCGTCGAGATCGAGATGCGCCGCGCGTCGATGCGCGCGCCCGCGGGATCGCACAGCGCGTACGCGGCATCGAGCACCGCGTCGTAGTTGTGGAAGGGCTCCCCCTGCCCCATGAACACGGCGCCCGTCACGGGCCGCAGGGAGTCCGCCCGGATGCGCTGGAGCTGCCGCACGATCTCCCACGAGCGCAGCGAGCGCACGAGCCCGAGCGCGCCCGTCGCGCAGAACGCGCACGCGAGCGCGCAGCCCGCCTGCGACGAGAGGCACGCGACGTGGTGCGTGTCGAACAGCGGGATGCGCACCGCCTCGACGCGCGCGCCGTCGGGGAGCTCGAACAGGTAGCGGCGGAACCCGTCCCTCGCGTCGACGCGGGCGACCTCGCGGAGGTCGCCGGGCGCGGCGAGCGCCTCGACGCGATCCAGCACCTCGCGGCGGACGTTCCGCGCCTCGCGCAGCGGCCGGTCCCTGCCGATGACGGCGCCCACGATGCGGCGCGCGTCGTCGAGCGAGATCCCGGCCCGACGGGCGAGCGCGCGGCTGTCCTGTCCGGCGAGGTGCAGCACGGGGCCCGGTATAGCGCAGGTCGGCACGGGCGCGCTCACCGGCCGGTGGGGCGGCGGGCGGCGGGGCGGGCCGCGAAGCGGGGCGAGGAGACCCACGCGTTACCGGCCAGCGCGTACCGCCACGGCTTCTCCGCCCAGGGGCCCGCGTAGTCGACGTTCACGCGCCGCCCGCTCAGGACCGGCTCCGGGGGCGCCGGCGCGTCCTCGACGAAGAGGTCGTCTCCGAGCAGGTCGCGGCCGTTGTCGTGCGCCTTCCGGATCGCGAGCGCGCGGCAGAGGTTGCCCGGGCCGCGCGTCGAGTGGAGGCATGCGTCGACCGGCTCGCCCGAGCGGAGCAGCACCGCGGACGGGAACCCCTCGCGCCCCGTCACGACGTTCATGCAGTGGCTCGTGCCGTAGACGAGGTAGACGTAGGCGAAGCCGGGCGGGCCGAACATGATGGCGGCGCGCGCCGTGCGCCCGAAGCGCGCGTGCGACGCCCGGTCGCCCGGCCCGTGGTACGCCTCCGTCTCCACGATGCGCGCGGCGCGCCGGACGCCCCCATCGACGTGCACGAGGATCTTCCCGAGCAGCTCGCGCGCGACGGTGCGCGTGTCGCGCGCGTAGAAGGCGCGTGGGAGGCGGTCCGGCACGGAGGCGATCTGTAGCGCCTCCGCACCGCGGGCGGTTGCGCGATCCGATCCCGCCCCCGCGGGAGCCCCGCGTTCCCGGTGGACCGCCGGCGCGGCGCGGCATTAGGAATCCGCCGCAGATGCGCCGCGCCAAGATCGTCGCGACCCTGGGGCCCGCGTGCGTCGACCCGTCGGTGCTCGAGAAGCTGCTCGCACTCGGCGTCGACGTGGCGCGCTTCAACTTCTCGCACGGCCGGCAGGAGGACCACGCGCAGGCGCTCGACCGCGTCCGCGCCGCCTCCCGCCACCTCGGGAAGGCGGTCGCGGTCCTCCAGGACCTCCAGGGCCCGAAGATCCGCACCGGGCCCTTGAAGGCCGGCAAGGACGGCGTCCGGCTCGAGTCCGGGTCCGAGCTCACCATCACCACCGAGGACGAGCTCGCCGGCGACGAGCGGCTCATCTCCACGACCTACGCGCACCTCGCAGAGGACGTCCGCCCCGGGGATCGCCTCCTCGTGGACGACGGCCTCATCGAGCTCCGCGTGCTCTCCACGGACGCGAAGCGCGTCCGCTCCGAGGTCGTCGAGGGCGGCGTCCTCGGCGAGCACAAGGGCATCAACCTGCCCGGCGTCGCGCTCCGCACGGACGCGCTCTCCGAGAAGGACAAGGCGGACCTCGCGTTCGGGATCGCGCACGGCGTCGACTTCGTCGCGCTGTCGTTCGTGCGCTCCGCCAAGGACGTGGCGCTCTGCCGGAGCGAGATGGAGCGCATCGGGCGGGTGGTGCCGGTGATCGCCAAGATCGAGAAGCCCGAGGCGCTCGACGCGATCGACGCGATCATCGCCGCCGCCGACGGGCTCATGGTCGCGCGCGGCGACCTCGGCGTGGAGATCGAGCCCGAGCGCGTGCCGCTCATCCAGAAGGAGCTCTGCCGGAGGGCGAACGCGGCCGGCAAGCCCGTCATCATCGCCACGCAGATGCTGAACTCGATGATCGAGCACCCGCGCCCGACGCGCGCGGAGGCGTCGGACGTGGCGAACGCGATCTGGGACGGCGCGGACGCGGTGATGCTCTCCGGCGAGACGGCGAGCGGCAAGCACCCGCTGCTGGCCGTGCAGATGATGGACCGCATCGTCCGCGAGGCGGAGGGCGGGCTGCCGAAGCGCGAGCTCCACGTGGACCTCACCGGGATCACCGAGCGCGGCGCACCGACGAATTTGGTGATCGCGGCCGCGAGCTGCGAGGCGGCCGCGGTGTCGCAGGCCGTGGCGATCTGCTGCTTCACGCTCCGCGGCGAGACCGCGCGGCTCCTCGCGGAGTTCCGGCCGCGCCAGCCCATCGTGGCGTTCTCGCCGGACCAGGCGATCCGCCGGCGCCTCGCGCTCTACTGGGGGGTCGTGCCGAAGGTGATGGAGCCCGTGAAGAACGCCGACCTCATGACGGAGCTCGTCTCGGACCGCCTGCTCGCCGACGGCCTCGCCGCCCCGGACGACCGCGTGGTCCTCGTGTACGGCTCGCCGCTCGGCGTCCCCGGCCAGACGAACTCGATCCGCCTGCACGAGATCGCGGCCCCGTCGGACCGGGCGGCGGGGCAGAAGTACCGGGTGCCGATCTGAGGAGACTCGCCATGGACCTCCCCGCCCTCCGCCGCGCCCTCGCCGAGCTCCGCCTCGACGGCTGGCTGCTCTACGACTTCCACGGCCAGAACCCGACCGCGGTGCACGTGCTCGGGCTCTCCGGGAAGATGCTCACCCGCCGCTTCTTCCTCCTCCTGCCGCGCGAGGGCGAGCCGGTCCTGCTCGCCCACGCCATCGAGCTCTCGCAGTTCGGCCCGGAGATCCCGGGGCGCCGCGAGCGCTTCGCGTCGTGGCAGTCGCTGAAGGACGGCCTCGGCCGCGCGCTCGGCGCGCTCCCGAAGGGCGCGCGCGTCGCCATGGAGTACATGCCGGGCGGCACCATCCCGACGCTCTCGCGCGTCGACGCGGGAACCGTCGAGCTCGTGCGCTCGTACGGCGTCGAGGTCGTCTCCTCCGCGGACCTCGTGCAGCGCTTCTTCTGCCGCCTCGACGACGCGCAGGTCGAGAGCCACAAGCGCGCGCTCGCGGCGATCGACGCCGCGAAGGACGCCGCGTTCGAGCGCATCGGCGCCGCGCACCGGCGCGGCGAGGCGCCCCTCGAGACCGACGTGCAAGCGTTCCTCATGGACCGCTTCCGCGAGGCGGACCTCGAGACCGACCACGCGCCCATCGTGGCGGTGAACGGCCACGCGGGCGATCCGCACTACTCGCCGTCGCCCGCGACGCCGACGCCCATCCGGAAGGGCGACCTCGTCCTCATCGACCTCTGGGCGCGCGGCAAGGGCCCGCGCGACGTCTACGCGGACATCACGTGGATGGGCTTCTGCGGCGATCGGCCGCCGGAGAAGCTCGAGCGGATGTTCCGCGTCGCGGCCGGCGCGCGCGACGCCGGGCTCGAGGCGATCGCCCGGGCGCACCGCGAGGGCAGGACGCTCGCCGGCTTCGAGGTGGACCGCGTGGTGCGCGACGAGGTGAAGGCGGGGGGCTTCGCCGACCGCTTCGTGCACCGCACCGGCCACTCGATCGAGACGCGCGTGCACGGCGACGGCGCGAACCTCGACGACCTCGAGACGCACGACACGCGCCCGCTCGTGCCGGGCCTGTGCTTCTCCATCGAGCCCGGCATCTACCTGCCGGAGGAGGGCCTCGGCGTCCGCACCGAGATCGACGTCTTCCTCGCCGCCGACGGGCCGAAGGTGTTCTCGAAGATCCAGCGGGAGATCGTGCGGATCTGAGTCAGGGGGTCCGCCACGCGTCCCCGACGTCGACGGCGATCACCTCCGCCCGCGCGCACTCCCTCCCGCCGGAGGAGAGCGTGCACTCCACCACGTGCTTGCGCCCCTTCCGCTCGGTGACGCGCGCCCGGAGCTCGACGGGCGCGTCGATCGGGGTCGGCGCGAGGTAGTCCACCTGGAGCGATGCGGTCACGCACCAGAGGAGCGGCTCGGACCCGAGCGGCCGGCCCGCCGCCTGGTACGCGTCCGCGACCGCCAGACAGACCGAGTGGCAGTCGATGACCGTCGCGATGATGCCGCCGTTCAGGACGTGCTCCGGCCCGGCCATGAAGTCGCGGGACGGCTGGAAGCGGCACACGGCCTCGTCCCCCTCGACGTAGCTCTTGATCCGGAGCCCGCGCGGGTTGAGCGTCCCGCAACCCCAGCAGCGGTTGTGCGGGATGAGGTCCTGGATGGCAGCGGTCGACAAAGTGCACCTCCGCGGTCTTCTTAGCACGCGCTCGGCGCGCCGCGAGGAGCCCTGGTCCCGCTTCCTGTCGCGGCGGCCGGATGCGAGAATCCCCCGCCGGGTCCCCCGAGGAGGAGAGATGCCGCAGGCCGTCGCACGACCGAAGCCGGTGCTTCACCCCGAGTACTGCAAGGCCTGCGGCCGCTGCATCGAGGCGTGCGCGCACGACGCGCTCGCGCCCGGTCGCGACGTCCACCCGAAGAGCGGCGCCGTCCCCGTGCTGCTCGACCTCGAGCGCTGCAACGGCTGCGGCCTCTGCGTCGACGCCTGCCCCGAGCCGTACGGCCTCGTCACCGCGGACGAGGCGAAGCGCCTCGCGGACGCCGCGGCCTGCCGGGCCGCCGGCGCGGCCGCCATGCCGGCGCCGCCGGACGTGCCGGACGAGCGCGTCCCCCTCCCGGCGGCGGGCCTCCCGCTCGTCGTGAAGGGCGCGCACGCCGGCGCCGTCGGCGCGCTGCTCGCCGGGTGCCGCCATTTCTTCGGCTACCCGATCACGCCGTCCACCGAGGGCGCGGAGCTCATGGCGAAGCTCCTCCCGAAGGTCGGCGGCACGTTCCTGCAGGCCTCGAGCGAGGTCGCGGCGGTGAACATGATGTTCGGCTGCGGCGGCGGGGGACGCCGCGCGATGACCTTCACGTCGTCGCCGGGCTTCTCGCTCATGCTCGAGGGCATCTCGTACATGATCGGCGCCGAGCTGCCGGGCGTGTTCGTGAACGTGATGCGCGCCGGGCCCGGCCTCGGGAACGTCGGCCCGGCCCAGGCGGACCTCAAGCTCGCCTGCCGCGGCCTCGGCCACGGCGACACGCACGCCGTCGTGCTCGCCCCGGCGACGCCGCAGGAGATGCTGGACTTCACGATGCTCGCGTTCGAGCTGGCGTTCCGCTGGCGCAACCCGGTCGTCGTCCTCGCCGACGGCTACCTCGGCCAGATGACGGGCCGCGTGGTCCTGCCGGACCACATGGTGCGGCCCGGGCTGCCGGGCTGGGCGGTCTCCGGCGACGCGTCGCACCGGCGGAACCTCCACACCTCGATCCAGCTCGACACGAACGACCAGGAGGAGCACGTCCGCAAGCTCGTCGCGAAGTACGCCCGCATGGTGGAGGCGGAGCAGCGCGCGGCGCCGCTCTCCTGCGACGACGCCGAGGTCGTCCTCGTCGCCTGCAACACGCCCGCGCAGATCGCGAAGGGCGCCGTGCGCGCGCTCCGCGCCGAGGGCATCCGCGCCGGCCTCTTCCGGCCGCAGACCATCTGGCCGTTCCCGGTTCGCGCGCTGCTCCCGATCGTCCGGCGCGGCGCGCGCCTCGTGGTGGTCGAGGCGAGCGACGGCCAGCTCGAGGACGAGCTGCGGCTCGCGCTCTCGCACGCGCGCGCGCCGCAGCCGGCGATCTCGCACGTCCGGCGGCTCGGCGGGAACCTGCCGTCGCAGCGCGAGATCGTCGAGGCGGCCCGGCGCGCCGCGCGCGGAGAGGGGGTGGCGGCGTGAGCGTCTTCTACGACAGGTTCCTCCGCCACGACCACGGCGCCGGCTTGAAGGAGCGGTCCACGCACTACTGCGCGGGCTGCGGCCACGGCCTCGTGCACCGCTACCTCGCCGAGGCGATCGAGGAGCTGGGCCTGCAGGACCGGACCGTCGCGGTCTCGCCCGTCGGCTGCGCGGTCTTCCTCTACTACTACCTCGACGTCGGCAACACGCAGGCCGCGCACGGCCGTGCGTCGGCCGTGGCGCTCGGCCACAAGCTCGCGAACCCGGGCGCGGTGGTGGTCTCGTACCAGGGCGACGGCGACCTCGCCGCCATCGGCCTCCTCGAGATCATGCAGGTGGCGCAGCTCGGCATCCCGGTCGCGGTCGTGTTCGTGAACAACGCGGTGTACGGCATGACGGGCGGCCAGCTCGCGCCCACCACGCTCGCCGGCCAGCGCACGACGACGACGCCCGAGGGCCGCAGCCGCCTCGAGGGCGCGCCGCTCAAGATGGCGGAGATGATCGCGTCGCTCGACGGCCCGGTGTACGTCGAGCGGGTGGCGCTCTTCGACGCGAAGCAGCGCAAGCGTGCGGAGAAGGCCGTCAAGAAGGCGCTCGAGCTCCAGGCGAAGAACCAGGGCTTCGCGTTCGTGGAGGTCCTCGCCGAGTGCCCGACGCACCTCCACGCGACGCCGCAGGAGGCGGAGCGCTGGGTCGTCGAGAAGATGCTGCCCGTGTTCCCGCTCGGCGTGAAGAAGGACGTCGCGCCGGTGGGCTGGGACGGCACGCTCCGCACGCCGCGCTTCGACCCCGCCGAGGTGCTCGCCGCGATCGGCGCGGACGGCGAGCCGGCGCGCCGGTTCGCGAGCGGCTTCCCGCGCACCGCGTTCGGCGACGACGTCGGCCTCAAGGTGGCCGGAGCCGGCGGCGACGGCGCCCAGACCGCGGCGATGCTCGTCGCGCGCGCCGCCATCGACGAGGGCTTCGACGCGACCCACATCCCGAGCTACGGCCCCGAGTCGCGCGGCGGCACGTCGTACGCGGACGTGCGCATCGCGGAGCGCGAGGTGCTCTCGCCGGACGTGCCGCACCCGCACGTGCTCGTGGCGTTCAACGCGCCGAGCCTCGCGAAGTTCGGGCCGGCGGTCGAGAAGGGCGGCCTCGCGATGTGGGACTCGACGGTGATCCGCGACGCGCCCGCGCTCGATCCGTCGGTGAAGGCGGTGCCGGTGCCGTGCACCGAGATCGCCCGGTCGCTCGGCCAGCCGCTCGTGAAGAACCTCGTCATGCTCGGGGCGCTCCAGGCGTCGACGGGGCTCCTGCCGGCGGACTCCCTGCTCTCGGCGATGCGCCGCGCGATGGCGGGGAAGCGGGCCGCGATCCAGGTGAACGAGGAGGCGTTCCAGCGCGGCGTCGCCGCGGCGCGCGAGGGCGGCCTGCGTTAGGGTCCGTGCCCGTGAGCGCCGCGTTCCCGGGCATCCCTCCCGCGCCCCCTCCTCCCGAGCCCTTCCTCGCGACGGCCGTCGTCCTCCACCGCGAGGGCCCCGACGGCCGCGAGGTCCTCCTCGTCCGCCGCGGGGAGGACCAGCGCTTCGCGGGCGGGTTCCACGCCTTCCCCGGCGGGCGCCTCGATCCCGGCGATCGCGACGTGCCGGTGAAGGGGGCGAGCGGCGAGGACGCCGCGCTCGTGGCGTGCGCCACCCGCGAAGTGTTCGAGGAGACGGGGATCCTGCTCGCCGAGGGCGCCGCGCGCGTACCCGCGCCGGCGCGCGCCGAGGGCCGCCGCGCGCTGCTCGCCGGCAGGGGCTCGTGGGCGGCCTTCCTGCGCGACGCGGGCGCGTCGCTCTCGGCGGCGCCGTTCGTGCCCGCGGGGCGGTGGGTGACGCCGCCGTTCCGGCCGCTCCGCTTCGACGCGCGCTTCTTCCTCGCGGAGCTGCCCGAGGGCGAGCGCGCCGAGATCTGGCCCGGCGAGCTCGTCGCCGGCGACTTCGTGCCGGCGGCCCGCGCGATCGCCCGCTGGGAGGGCGGCGAGCTCCTGTTCCACACCCCGCAGCTCCACACGCTGCGCGTGCTCGCCCGGCCGGGGCCGCCCGATCTCGACGCCCTGCGCGCGCCGTCGGAGGCCGACCGGCGCATCGAGTTCCAGCGCGGCATCGTGCTCTGCGCGCTCCGCACGCCGACCCTCCCGCCGGCGACGCACACGAACTGCTGGATCGTCTCGCTCGATCGCGGCGCGGCGGTCGTGGATCCGGGGTCGCCCGATCCGCGCGAGCAGGCGCGCCTCTTCGCGCTCCTCGACGCGCTCGCGGCGGAGGGACGGCCGCCGCGCGAGGTGTGGCTCACGCACGCCCACGCGGATCACGTCGGCGCGGCCGCCGCGGTGAGCGCCCGCTACGGGATCCCCGTGAAGGCGCACCGGCTCGCGGCGGGGCGCGTTCCGGGCGTCGCGGAGATCGAGCCCGTGCGCGACGGCGAGCTCCTCGGGGACCGGTTCCGCGCGCTCGAGACCCCGGGCCACGCGCGCGAGCACCTCGCGTTCCGCGACGAGCGCTCCGGCGCGATCCTCTGCGGCGACCTC
>DASSQM010000363.1:0-3544 GCA_035702465.1 Anaeromyxobacter sp.
GACGACGCGCTTGCCGCGGGTGAGGAGCGTGTTCAGGTGCGAGTGCTTCTTGTCCGTCTCGATCCCGCCGGAGAGGAAGAACCGCGGCTCCCCGGGCGCGTTGTGCCGGATCCACTCGCACGCGGCGAGCGTCGCCTTCCCCGTCATGTTCTGCCCGGCCGCGTCACCCGTGGTGTAGTTGAATCGCAGGTATCGCAGGGGGCCGATCTGGTACTGGCCGATGTCGACGAGCTTGCCGGACCGGGTGGTGGCCTCGGCGGCCCTCCGGATCGGCCCGATGTTCTCGGCGACCCAGCGGCCGAACTCGCGCGCCTGCTGCGCGTCGCCGAGGACGAAGACCGGCGCGCGCTGCATGGAGCGCTCCACGACCGTGGCGCGGACGCCGCCGCACTCCCAGAGCACCCGCATGCCGCGGTTGTAGCTCGCGACCAGCGTGCCCTCCGTCGTCGCGAGCGGCACGTAGAAGTCGCCCTGCGCGTGCTCGCCGTGGATGCGCAGCGGCCCCGCGATCCCCATGGGGACCTGCGCGACGCCGACGAAGTTCTCGATGTTGCCGGGGAGCACCGACGGGTCGAACGAGAACTCCGCCGCGTGGGACAGCTCGGCGCCGGTCTGCTCGCGCACGAACTCGCGCCGCCGCGCGGCCATCTCGCTCGTGTAGTCGTTCTCGGTGCTGCGGGGGACGGGGGGCCGCTCGCGAAGGGGTCCGTGTTCCATGGCTCGGGCTCCGAGCCATCAGTGTCCCGCGCCGCGCCCGGCGCCCGGCGCGGCCCTTCGGGGCGAGGCTACCGACCACACCGCCGCACGGAGCCCGCCCATCGTGCGCGATCGGATCGCGCGCGGCATTCCGTCCGCGGCCGATCGGTCTCAGAGCTTGTAGCCGAACCGCCGCAAGAGCTGCTTGCGCTCCGAGACGTCGGCGTCGCTCTCGACGCCGAGCGGCGCGCCTCCGTCGACGACGCCGACGATCCCCCGGCCGCCCGGCGTGACCGCGACGAGCACCTCCACCGGGTTCGCCGTCGCGCAGTAGATGGAGCAGACCTCCGGGACCATCTTGATCGCGTTCAGCACGCTCACCGGGAAGCCGCCGCGGAGCATCACCTGGAAGTGGTGCCCGGCGCCGACCGCGCTCGCGTTGCGCGTCGCCATCTCGACGAGCTCGGCGTCGTTCCCGGAGCGCCGGACGAGCCGCGGCCCGGAGGACTCGCAGAACGCGATCCCGAACCGGAGCTGCGCCGAGGCCTGCGCGAGCGCCTCGTGCAGGTCCTCCACCGTCTTGATGAAGTGCGACTGGCCCACGATCACGTTCACGTCGTCGGGCTTGTCGATGCGGATGGCGGAGATCTCCATGGCGGCCTCCTCGACGCGGTCCAACCTCGCGGCGCCACGGTAGCGGCGTCGTCCGCCGCCCGCCTCGTCACGCCTGGGGGCCTCGGGTCGGCCGGGGTCGGTGCGCCGCCGCGCCGTTCAGGCGGCGAACGCGGACTGCTCGATCCCGAAGTACCGGAGCAGGCGCCAGTGGTGGGCCGTGAGGCCGCGCAGCACGACGGAGCTGCCGCGGAGCAGGCTGAGGGTGGCCGCCAGCATCGCGATGGCGGCGTCCTGGAGCTCGCGCACCCGGGTGAAGTCGAGCGTCAGGCGCGCGATCGGCGCGAGCGCGAGCACGGAATCGCGCAGGCGCGTCGCGTCCGCGACGGTGAACCGGGAATCGAACTGGAGCTGAAGCACCCCTGGTGTCGCGTCGACGTCCATCGTCATCCCCCGGATCACTCGTGTACCACCGCCATTCCAAGCGGGGCATGCGGCGTATGGTGGTAACGCCGCGTTTACTCTCTCCCGCCAAGGCGGGCGACCCGCTGCCGCCATCGAGAGCTGCGGCGCTCGGACGGTCGACCGCGATCCCATCGGCGCGCAGGTTGCCTCATGAACGCACGAGGAGCACCGCGATTCCCAAGGCGAGGATCCGCTCGATCGCGCCCCCCGGCGCAGCCGCGGCCGGCGGCACGACGACCAGGGTCGGCGCGAGCCGCGCGATCGCGTCGATCATCGCGGGATCGCCGCCGGTCCGGGGACACGCGATGGCGGGCGGCCGCCCCTCGGGCGCGAGGAGCCGCGCCGCCGCGAGGGCGAGGGCCCCCGCGGGCGTGCCGTCGTCGACCGCCACGACGTCGCCTCCCATGCGCGCTCCGCGGGAGAGCAGCAGCACGGACGCGCGGGCGCGGTCCACTGCGGCGCGAGCGGTCGCCCCGATGGCTCCTCGGGACCGCCGGCCGTGGCCCGCCGCGCCGAGGACGACGAGGTCGGCGGCCTCCGCCGCCGCGAGCAGCTCGCGCACGACGGGGCCTCGCGCGACCTGGACCGACCAGGTGACGCGGTGGGAGGCGGCGGCGCGCTCGAGCGCCCCGCGCGCGTGCGAGGCGACCGCGCGCAGCGACGCCTCGGCGGACGCGCGGTCGAGCCTCTCGCGCTCGCCGCCGGGGACCCGGACGACGCCGCCGAACGGAAGCGCGGCGAGGCGAAGCAGGTCCTCGTCCTCCACGAACAGGCCGGCGAGCCGCGCGCCGAGGCGCCCCGCGAGCGCCGCCGCCGCCGCGAGCGCGTCGAGGCTCGCGGCGGACGCGTCCACGCCCACCAGGATCCGCTCCGCCGAGAATCGCGGATCGTCACCCATGCGGCGGCTCCTGCGCGTCGCGGCCGATGCCCGCGAAGGCCCTGGCCCACGCGGTGAGCGCCTCGAGCCTGGCGGCGACGCGCCCGTTGAAGGTCCCGTCCGGGAACCGGCCGTCCGCGTCCGCGGCGCCCGCGGGGAGGCCGGTGAGCAGCTCGATCCCGTCGTCGATCGTCTCGACGGGGAAGATGCGGAACCTGCGCTCCGAGGCCGCGGCGACGACGTCGTCGCGCAGCACGAGCCCGGCCGCGTTCGCCGCGGGAACGAGCACGCCCTCCTCCCCCGTCAGCCCGCGCGCGCGGCACAGGTCGAAGAAGCCCTCGATCTTGTGGGCGACGCCGCCCACGGCCTGGACGCGCCCGAGCTGGTCGACCGAGCCCGTCACCGCGAGCGACTGGCGAATGGGCACCTCCGCGATCGCGGAGAGGAGGGCGTACAGCTCCGCCGAGGAGGCGCTGTCGCCCTCGATCCCCGAGTAGGACTGCTCGAACACGAGCGTCGCCGCGAGCGTGAGGGGCAGCTCGCGGCAGTACCGCCCGCCGAGGAAGCCCGCGAGGATGAGGACGCCCTTGGAGTGGATGGGTCCGCCGAGCTCGACCTCGCGCTCGATGTCGACCACCTCGCCGCGCCCGAGCCGGACGCGGGCGGTGATGCGGCTCGGGCGGCCGAACGCGTGGCGCCCGAGGGCGACGACGGAGAGCCCGTTCACCTGGCCGACGCGGGCCCCGCCCGTCTCGATCACGAGCGTGCCGCGCAGGAGCTCCTCGAGGACCCGCTCTCGCAGCCGTCCCGCGCGGCGCTCCTGCGCGTCGACCGCGGCGCGCACGTCGGCGGCCGACACGAGGGACCGCCCCGCCCCGGCGGCGTGCCGATCCG
>DASSQM010000364.1:0-4722 GCA_035702465.1 Anaeromyxobacter sp.
ATCAACGCGATGCCGAAGGCGCTCGCGCCGGGCGAGGACCGCGGCGCCGCCATCCTCATCGGCGCGAAGGCGCCCATCGTGGAGGGCGCGCTCCTCGCCTCGGTGATCGTCCCGTTCGTGAAGATGGAGCCGCCGTACGACGACATCAAGGAGCTCCTCAACGCGATGTGGGAGCTCTGGGCCGAGCACGGCAAGAACCGCGAGCGCATCGGCGAGTTCATCCAGCGCATCGGGCTCGGGAACTTCCTCGAGCAGATCGGGCTCGAGCCCACGCCGGAGATGGTCACCCAGCCGCGGACCAACCCGTACATCTACTACGACCTCAACTAGCCGCGTCCCGAGCCTCCACAGAACGCCGCGAGGAGCGAAAAATGTCCGAACCCGCCAAGCGCAAGACCGACATCGGGCCGCCGCACTACGAGAAGTTCCTGCCGCCCATCATCAAGCAGAACTACGGGAAGTGGCGGTACCACGAGATCGCGCGGCCCGGCGTGCTCGTGCACACCGCCGAGTCCGGCGCGAAGCTGTTCAGCGTCCGCGCCGCGACCCCGCGGCTCATGTCCATCGAGACGCTGCGCCTCTTCGCCTCGATCGCCGACGAGTTCTGCGGCGGCTACCTCCGCTTCACGAGCCGCAACAACGTCGAGTTCCTCCTCGACGGGCCCGGGAAGGTCGACGGGCTCGTGGCGCGGCTCGAGAAGGAAGGCTACCCGGTCGGCGGCACCGGCCCCGGCGTCACGAACATCGTCCACACGCAGGGCTGGGTGCACTGCCACTCCGCGGCCTCCGACGCGTCGGGCGTCGTGAAGTCGCTCATGGACGCGCTCTTCCCGCACTTCCAGCGCGCGGACCTGCCCGCCAAGGTGCGCGTCGCCTTCGCGTGCTGCCTCAACATGTGCGGCGCGGTCCACTGCTCGGACATCGCGGTGCTCGCCGTCCACCGCAAACCGCCGAAGATCGACCACAGCCGCCTCATGAAGCAGTGCGAGATCCCGAGCACGGTCGCCGCGTGCCCCACGGGCGCGGTCCGCCCCGCCACCGTCGACGGGAAGCAGTCGATCCAGGTGGTCGAGGAGCAGTGCATGTTCTGCGGGAACTGCTTCACGGTCTGTCCGTCCATGACCATGGCGGACCCGGAGAACGACGGCATCTCGATCTGGGTCGGCGGCAAGGTGTCGAACGCGCGCCACGAGCCGATGTTCTCGAAGCTCGCCATCCCGTACCTGCCGAACAACCCGCCGCGGTGGCCCGAGGTCACGGAGGCCGTGACGAAGCTCCTCGACATCTACGCCAAGCACGCGCAGCCGTTCGAGCGCATGGGCGAGTGGATCGAGCGCATCGGCTGGCCGAAGTTCTTCAAGCTCACCGGGCTCGAGTTCACGAAGTACCACATCGACGACTTCCGCCACGCCGGCGAGAGCTTCCGGCGCTCGGCGCACGTCCGCCAGTCGAAGGCCTGAAGCGTTCGAAGCCGTCCGGAGGAGGACGAGACATGGCCGCCACAGCCGAAGCCGTCGCAGAGGCGATGTACGCGATGCTGAAGGACTACGCCGGCAAGAAGAACCTCAAGGCCACCGACCTCACGAAGGCGATGGCCGAGAAGTTCGGCGACGAGTGCGACAAGCAGACCTGCAAGGACGCCATCCGCCTCCTCATGGAGAGCGAGAAGACGACCTACTCGTACGTCGGCGGCAGCTACGTCGTCCTCAACCCCGCCTACAAGGGCAGCTAGGCGTTCGTTGCCCGCGGGAGCGCTCCCCCATGGCACTGCTCAAGAAGCCGGCGAACGTGAAGCCCCTCAAGGCCGTCGGGCGCGGCGGCTCCGGAGGGACGGTCTCGGCCCTGCGGCCCCAACAAGTCGCGAAGCAGGCGCCATGCCTGGCGGAGTGCCCCGCGGGCAACGACATCCGCCTCTGGCTCAACACCATCTCGCAGCACACGAAGGTCGGGAAGGCGCTCGACGGCGCGCTCGACGACGCCTTCCGCAAGCTCGTCGCCGTGAACCCGCTCCCGGCGGTGCTCGGGCGCGTGTGCCCGCACCCCTGCGAGGGGAAGTGCAACCGCAAGGAGAAGGACTCGTCCGTCGGCATCAACTCCGTGGAGCGGTTCCTCGGGGACTGGGGCATCGAGCGGAAGCTCGCGCTGCCCACGTCGGACGCGCCCGCCAGCCGGTCCGAGAAGATCGCGGTCGTCGGCGCGGGGCCGGCCGGCCTCTCCTGCGCGTACCACCTCGCGCGGCGCGGTTACCGCGTCACGGTGTTCGAGAGCCTCGCCGAGCCGGGCGGCATGCTCCGCTACGGCATCCCCGACTACCGCCTTCCGCGCGAAGTGCTCGCCGCGGAGGTGAAGCGCATCGCGGACCTGGGCGTCGAGTTCCGCTGCGGCACCGCCGTCGGCAAGGACGTCTCCTTCGACGAGGTGCGGAACGGCCACGACGCCGTCTTCGTCGCCATCGGCGCGCACCAGGGGAAGAAGATCCGGGTCGAGGGCGAGGACGGACCCGGCGTGTACACGGGCACGGCGTTCCTGCGCCAGGTCGCGCAGGGGAAGCCGCCGCCCATCGGCCGGCGCGTGGCCGTGATCGGCGGCGGCGACACCGCCGTGGACGCGGCGCGCGTCAGCCGGAGGCTGCCCGTCGACGCCGCCGGCGCGGCGAACCACCTCGGCGCGGAGGTCACGATCTTCTACCGGCGCACGCGCGCCGAGATGCCGGCCATCGACGAGGAGGTCGAGGGCGCGGTGGAGGAGGACGTGAAGGTCGAGTTCCTGTCCGCGCCCGCGCGCATCGTGCGCGACGCGTCCGGCGAGGTCGTGAAGCTCGTCGTCGAGCGCATGAAGCTCGGCGAGCCCGACGCCTCCGGCCGGCGCGCGCCGGTCCCGACCGGCGAGCTCGTCGAGTACGCGTGCGACACCGTCATCACGGCGGTGAGCCAGGAGCCGGACTTCGCGACCCTGGGCGGCGCGCTCGGCGGCGTGAGGTGGCTCGAGGCCGACGGCTGGGGCAAGACCTCCGTCCCGAAGGTCTGGACGGGCGGCGACGACAAGGAGCTCGCGCTCGCCACCACCGCGGTCGGCCACGGGCGCGTCGCGGCGGAGAGCATCCACGCGACGCTGCGCGGCGAGCAGCCGAACGAGGCGGCGCGCGGCCCGGAGATCGCGGCCGCCCGGCTCAAGCTGGACTTCTACGAGGCGAAGCCGAGGGCGGAGCGCGGCCACGTCCCCGCCGCCGACCGCCTCGCCCGGCCGCACGCCCCCATCGACCTCGGCATCACGAAGGAGCAGGTCGTGGAGGAGTCGAAGCGCTGCCTCTCGTGCGGCTTCTGCTTCGGGTGCGAGCGCTGCTGGATGTACTGCACGCCGTCGTGCTTCACGAAGGTCTCGGAGCCGGGGCCGGGGAGCTACTACAAGATCAAGCTCGACACCTGCGACGGCTGCAAGAAGTGCGTCGACGAGTGTCCCTGCGGCTTCCTGGACATGGTGTAGGGGCGTCCACGTGGCGGGCCCAGGCCTTCCGAGAATGGTGGTCGCGGGCCTCGCCGGGGACACCGGCAAGAGCGTCGTGACCCTGGGCCTCGCGCGCGCGCTCGTGCGGCGGGGGGTGCGCGTGGCCCCCTTCAAGAACGGCCCGGACTTCATCGACGCCGCCTGGCTCGGGGCCGCGGCCCGCGCGCCCGGCCGGAACCTCGACACCTACCTCATGCCCGCGCCGACCATCTCGGCGGCGATGCGGCGCGCCGCGAACGACGCCGACCTCGCGCTCGTCGAGGGCAAGCGCGGGCTCTACGACGGCGCGGACGTGCGCGGCTCGCACTCGACCGCAGAGCTCGCGAAGCTCATCGGCGCGCCGGTGCTGCTCGTGGTGAAGGCCACCAAGGTGACGCGCACGGTGGCCGCGCTCGTGCTCGGCTGCCAGGCGCTCGACCCGGACGTGGAGCTCGCCGGCGTGGTCCTGAACCGCGTGGGCACGGGCCGGCAGGAGACCCTCATCTGCCGCGCCGTCCTGGAGGAGACGGGGCTGCCGGTGCTCGGCGCGCTCCCGCCGCTCGAGGGGCAGCCGCTCCCGAGCCGGCACCTCGGCCTCGTGTGCGCGGACGAGCACCCGGACCGCGAGGCGGCGCTCGACGCGCTCGCCGATGCGGTCGTGGCCCACGTCGATCTCGACGCGGTGCGGGCGATCGCGGCCGGCGCGGGCGACATGCCCGGCGCCCTCGTGACGGACCCGCCGCGCCGCGCCGGCGAGAAGGTGCGCGTCGCCGTGCTGCGCGACGCCGCGTTCTCCTTCTACTACCCGGAGAACCTGGAGGCCCTCGAGGCGGCGGGCGCGGAGCTCGTCTTCGTCTCGCCGCTCCGGGACCGCGCGCTCCCGCCGGTCGACGCGCTCTACGCGGGCGGCGGCTTCCCCGAGGAGCACGCCGCCGCGCTCGCCGCGAACGAGCCGATGCGCCGCTCCGTCGCCGCGGAGCTCGCCGCGGGGCTGCCGGCGTGGGCGGAGTGCGGCGGGCTCATGTACCTCGCGCGGTCGATCGCGCGCGATGGGCGCGCGTACCCGATGGTCGGGGCGCTCCCCATCGACGTCGAGCAGACCGCGCGGCCGCAGGGGCACGGGTACATGGCGGCCACGGTGGACCGCCCGAACCCGTTCTTCGCGCCGGGCGCGCGGCTCCTCGGCCACGAGTTCCACTACTCGCGCGTCGCCGGCCCGCTCCGAGGCGACACGGTGCT